>JAAYPY010000164.1 GCA_012519555.1 Tissierellia bacterium
ATAAACCGTATGGTAAATACATTTACATCACTCCTTATCTTTATTATACCATAAAAATATACTCTTAATCAAAATGTATTATTCAGACAAATCTTCCGCATTCCTTGTGTCCCACCTGATGAAGCTGTCAGCGGATGTTATTAAGCTGTCTTTGACGGTTACAAAAACGACATGATTTTTAACAGAATTACCTTCTTTCAGCTCAAAATGAATTCTTATTCTAGTTGCATCTCCTTCATACTCCATGGAGCTGTAAATATCATTTACCGTATAGGTAATATTACTGCTCTTTAAAGGAAGTTGACCTTTTAACAAATCAAATTCCAACTTCATATCTTCGTTTAATTTATCATATAAAACTGCTTTAACATCATTGTATCTTTCTTCGCTGCTAATAGTATAAATATCTAGGTAACCTTTTGCAGTATCTATTACTGAGTTTAACTCTGTTAAGCTCTTGTTATAATTGTTAAGTATTGCTGTACGTTTTGTATTATAATCATCTATATAAGAAGATGCTTTTTTATTAATATAATAAACTGAAAGTGTAGAAATGCTTGCAATTGCAACAAATATCAACAATAACTTATATATTTTCTTCATTTGAAAGCTCCTTAATAGTATAAACATTAGTATCAATACATGCATTATTCCATTTTAATGAAAAAACTCTATATGAACCGTCCCTTAGTTTGTAAGAGAATGTTTGATCCAATATATCTGAATTCATAAAGTAATCAACCTTTAAAGAGCTTAGTATATCGTCCGGTTCATACTCTTTACTGACAGCATCTTCAATATCAGCTAACAAATGAGTTTTATAAACCAAAATATTATAATAGAATAATGAGGCTTCATCCAAGCCTATATCACATTTTAATGATTTTGTGTCTTTTAAAAACCTCAATATTTCTTCTTCTGCTGATTTAGCAGAATTTATACTGGCATTGGCTATTCTAAAATAACTTGTCGATTCATAGTTGTTATTTATCATATCTTCTTTCAATTCAGACAATTGAGCATCATATTGAGCTTTATTAAAATAAAATTCGGCATTTCCCTTAAAACTTTCCAGACTGCTCTTACTGCAGCCGGATAATACAATTAATAGTATAAAAATTATGCATATTTTCTTTTTCACATTTCACTCCTGATAATTTCTTAGTAATCTTCCCACCAAACTATACCTTGCCTTCCATGAGCTTGCATTAAGGACTCTCTGTCAATATCAAAATAATCATAATCTATATTCATATTCCTTGGGTCCCCCCAAGTAGGGTCAATATATACAGTCTTACCGTCCAAGACAGCTCTTGTCCAAATATGACCTGCATCTTCAGAGTAGCCGACAATTCCTATAACATCTTTTATTCCGACCATTCTCAACAACAGATTATATGCTGAAACATAACCTTCACAAACCGCTATCTTGTCAACCATTGCACCATATCCTGTTTGCCTGTCTTTCATTACAAAGTCATAATCATAGGTGGTATTGAAAACTACCCATTCAAATAGTATTTTTGCCTTATCGTAATCATTCATTTCTAAATCAATTACCTTATGGTCTATTAAATCATCCACTGTTTCCTTGGCTGTTTCAAAAAAAATTCTTTTTTTATCTTGAAGATCCTTAGATTCAAATTCAAGAGAATTAATTGAAACATTAAGTGCCGGTCTTCCATATGCCTTTTCTCTTGTGCAATAAAAATATGTATGAGATGCAAAGAATTCAGGATATTTGTTTCGGAGCAGGTCAAAAGCTTTGTTAGCATTGTATATTGCGTCGCCGGGAATTACAGCCCTGTCCATATATGGGATCAGCATTGTATATGTATCCGAAACATCCATATACAATAAAATTTTCTCAAAGTCCTCAACCGTTTGAGGGTTTTGAACAACAAGAATTTCCGAAGCATTGACATAATCAAGGTAATTAACTTCTTCGGCATATGCTCTTGAACCCTTTATAAAAATAAATAAAAAAACAAAAAAAACAAAAACTCTGGTCTTATTTTTTCTCACTTTGCTCTGTCCTCCAAAATATAATGCTTTCCCTGCATAAAAAAATTGCAATAATTGCATTATACAACACAATATTACAATTTTCAAATATTCCTTTATTCTTCCTCTTCTTCTGGCATATCCCAGTTGTGGTAAACCTCTTGGACGTCATCATTTTCATCTAAGGCATCAATTAGCTTTTCAAGGTTTTTTATTGCTTCTTCGTCTTCCACTTTAATATAGGTTTGGGGTAGGTACATTATATCCCCTTTGATATTTTCGTAACCTGCTTCCTTTAAACCATTTAAAACTTGAATGAAATCTTCTGGTGCAGTTGTTATTTCGTAGCTGTCTTCTTCAACCTCGAAGTCATCGGCTCCGGCATCAAGTGCAGCCATCATGAGTTCATCTTCATCGATACCGCCTGATTCAATGGAAATTACACCTTTTCTATCAAATAAATAACCTACGCAGCCTGTTGTTCCCAAGTTTCCGTTGTATTTTGAAAAGTAATGTCTCACATCTGCAGCAGTTCTGTTTTTATTGTCTGTTAAGCACTGAACCATAAATGCTGTCCCGCTCGGTCCGTATCCTTCATAAGTAATTGCTTCAAAGTTTTCACCGCTAGCTGCTGCAAGACCGGCTTTTATTGCTCTGTCTATATTGTCATTGGGCATATTTTGTGCCTTTGCTTTTTCGATGGCAGTTGCCAATGAGGAGTTGTAGTCCGGGTCTGCTCCGCCTTCTCTCACTGCAACAGTTATCGCTCGTGCCAACTTGGTAAATATCTTACCTCTTAATGCATCTTGTTTTCCTTTACGATTTTTAATATTATTCCATTTTGAATGTCCGGCCATATTTTCCTCCTTACTTCACTCATCCTGTGACCTGATATTTTATCATATTATTTTATTAGTATCAATACCCGACTAATTTTCCGTTTCTTGTGGAATAGAATGCTGCCTGTCCAAGGGATATTTGAGCTTTACCGCTTGAAATTTCTCCTACCAAAGCGCTGATATTGTCCAAATTTTCCTTTTCAACTATCAGTTTAACTATTACTTGTTCCTCATATACCTTATCTTTAACTATATAATTATTTTTTAAAAGCTCGTTCTCCATTTTCCCTAATAAGGTGTAGTCTATCTTAAATGATACATCATAAAACATAGCCTTGTCTACTATTATTCCGCTTTCCAAAGCAATTTTTGAACCCTTGGTATAAGCTCTCACCAACCCTCCGGCTCCTAACAGAACACCACCGAAATACCTGGTTACCACAACTGCGACATTTTTTATATTCTCCTGCATTATAACATTTAAAACCGGCATGCCTGCTGTTCCCGAAGGCTCCCCGTCATCTGAAAATCTTTGTATGTTTGAATTTTCACCGATTACATAAGCATATACATTGTGAGTTGCGTCCTTGAATTCCTTCTTTATTTTATCGATAAATTCCAATGCCTCTTCTTCTCTTTCAACAGGACATGCAGTACCTATGAATCTTGACTTATTAATAATTATTTCATCTCTTCCGATTTTGTGGATAGATTTATAATTACTCATCAGTTTCTCCCATGTAACATTTATATTCTTCCTTTTCACTTTCATACAACAAAACACTGAATGAAACCCCGTGGCCATCAAATTTAACATTATCGGTTCTTCTGTTTTCATAAAGCCAATAATAAGTTTTTAACTGATCATTGGGAATTTTCAAATTGTAAAAGCTTTTTAAACCGTTAATTTTCCTGTCCACCGCTTCCAGTAAAATGTCGATATTATATTTATTTTTTGCTGAAATATAAATAATTCCATTGTTTAAAAGAGATGTTTTTTCATTTAAAACTTTATCTACCTTATTGTATACGGTAAGAACAGGAATTTCTCTGCCGGTAATTTTTTCGATAAGCTGGCTTGTTGTTTCCTTGTGCACCGTAAGATTTTCATCATTTATGTCAATAAGATGAATAATAAGGTCAGCGTACTTGATTTCTTCCAAGGTTCCTTTGAAGGCTTCAACAATTTGTGTTGGAAGCTTTTTAATAAATCCTACCGTATCAGAAAAAACAGCACTTCTTCCCCCGGGCAGCCTGACCTTTCTATGCTCTGTATCAAGAGTTGCAAAAAGCATATCATGGGCGAAAACCTTTTTGTTTTCTCCTTCATCCTTGTATTTAATGTCCATCAATGCATTTAATAATGTTGATTTGCCTGCATTGGTATATCCTACAATTGATACTATGGGGACTTGGTCCTTCATTCTTTTCTTTCTTTTGGTCTCTCTTACCTTTTCCAATTCTTCCAATTGGTTTTGAATGTCGGTAATTTTTTCTTTTATCCTTCTTCTGTCGATTTCTAACTTTTGCTCTCCGGGTCCTCTTGTGCCAATTCCTCCGCCTAATCGTGACAGGTTTTTATTTATTCCTATTAGTCTTGGCAGACTGTATTTTAACTGTGCTAGCTCCACTTGAAGCTGACCTTCCTTAGTTAAGGCTCTTTTCGCAAATATGTCAAGAATAAGGTTGGTCCTGTCAATAACCTTTGCTTCCACAATTTCCTCTATATTTCGTATTTGTGAGCCGCTTAACTCATCATTAAAAATTATTGTATCTATATCTAATTCTTTTACGTAATTTGCTATTTCTTCAATTTTACCCTGCCCTGCATAATACTTAATATCGATGCTTTGTTTATTCTGAATAATGCTTGATACTACTTCACCGCCTGCAGTTTCAGCCAATAAGCCAAGTTCCTCCAAATCATTTTCTTCTTGACCGGGCAGCTGGACTGCAACCAATAAACATCTTTCTTTTTCCATTAAACCTCCATACTTGTATAGAACCTTTTGTTATGACCTAGGTTAACAATTCTTGTATATGTTACCCGCCTATATATACAATATAACATTGCAGCTATATTTTTTCAATTACTCTTTACCAACAATATCAATTGTCAAAGAAAAAACTAAATCTTAAGATTTTATAAATTTTCCTCCGGGACTTTTTAATTTATTGATTTCACGCCTTTTCTATTATATAATTATTAGGATAATAAAATCTTTGACAATATTTATTGCAATTGTGGTATACTAACTAATGCAAATGCGGAGGTAGTTTATGTCCAAAGAAAAAAAGAATCTTGAAATAAATGAAAATAATACGGAATTGAAAAAAAAAGAAGATAAGCAAAAAAGAATAGCAAAAAAGAAAAGAAAAGTCATTATAAGAATTAGTCTTCTTGTCATTCTTGTGGCAGCAATCATTGCAGGCGGAGCTATTTTTGGAATGGTTATGGGAATAATAAAGAATGCTCCAAAAATAGATGCTACAAATGTTCTAAATACTCTTACGGAAAGTTCAGTCATCGTTGATGAAAACGGAAATGTTATAGAACAAATTCATGACCCCAATGAAAACAGAGAAATAGTTCCCTTAAGTCAAATACCTGAATATTTGCAAAATGCTTTTATCGCCATAGAGGATCATCGTTTTAAAGACCATTTCGGTATTGACCTAAGACGTATTGCAGGGGCCCTTTTGAATAATTTCAGAGTCGGTGACGCTAAGGCACAGGGAGCAAGCACCATTACACAGCAGTTGGTTAAAAATCTATATTTGACCAATGAAAAATCCTGGGAACGTAAAATAAAGGAAATCTATTTGGCAATCCAGGTGGAAAGAGTTCTTTCAAAAGAACAAATTCTTGAAAATTATCTTAACACCATACCCCTTGGGCAAAGTGCCTATGGAGTACAAACGGCAGCTTTTACATATTTTTCAAAGGATGTAAGCGAACTTACCTTGGCAGAAAGCTCATTTTTAGCGGGAGCCGCAAAAGGACCGTCATATGCTCTTTATAGCAGATACAATCTGGACAGCATTAATGATGTTCCCGAAGAAGATATAGTAGGGTACGTATTTATCGGCTCCATCCAATATGCATGTGTCTACAATCAAAATGCAGTTGACAGGCAGCATGATGTGTTAAACAGAATGCTTGAATTGGAATATATTAATCAAGAAGAATATGATGCGGCTATGGCAGAAGATATGCGCCTTGCATTAGTACCAGGGCAGAAAAAAATAGAAGGTATTTCATCGACACCCATGGATTATGTTAAAGAAAAAGTTATCGAAGATTTAATGGATTCTCAAGACTTAACCTATGAGCAAGCTGAAAGCTATCTCTACAAAGGTGGTTTGACTATTACATCAACTATAGACGTAAATATTCAAAAGTCTCTTGAGCAGTCCTATGATAATTTTTCAGTATTATATTTGGGTGCCGAGCCTGCAGGGGATAAACCTATAGCCCAGGACTGGAGATACTTTAGATGGTCGGGAGGGCAGGGAACCGGAATGCTTGATGCAGAATTAAACATCCTTAATGAAAGCGGCCAGCTCATATTTTTCGCCAAAGAAAATATAATGGATCAAGAAAACGGCATTTACCTAAAGCCTGATGAATACATAATTGATGAAAACGGAAATTTGATAATCAGCTCAAAAAAATTCGATATTTATTCTTCAAACATAGATATTGTTGATGCTTATACAATTGATGATAATATGAACTTTGTTTCTCACACCATAGGAGCTCTCAATGTGGGAAACAATTATGAAATAATCGATAAAAAAGGCACTAAAGGAGAATTTAAAATTCAAAAAAGCTATTTGGATAAAAATCCGGGAATGTTTAACATAGGAAGTGATGGTGTGTTAACAATACCGGAAGGTTATTTCTTCTATCAGGAAAAGGGCATCGTACAACCACAATCAGCGGCTGTAATATTGGATTACAGAACAGGAAAAATCAAAGGAATAATTGGAGGAAGACAGATTGAAGGCAGCAAGACATTCAATCGTGCTACGGATGCAGCAAGACAACCCGGCTCAACAATTAAACCCTTATCTGTATATTTAGCTGCACTAGATTTAGGATATTCGGCTGCCTACCCCTTAGATGACTTGCCAAAATACAATCAAAAGGGCGATAGATGGCCTAAAAACTGGTATGAGCATAGAGAAATTAAATATTGGGGTATACAAACCCTTAGAAAGTCAATTGAGCAATCTATAAACACAAATGCAGTTACCATGCTTGAAACAATAGGTCTTGAAGCTGCAATGAACTCATTGGCAAAATTAGGTCTAATAGATTTAGTCAATCCTGACAATGATACCTTTGTATCCCCTCAGGAGAACCCCTATTACAATGATGTGAATTTGGCATCTCTTGCCTTGGGCGGTTTAACAAAAGGATTTTCTCCATTGGCAATGACAGCTGCATATGGCACAATTGCCAATGAAGGGATATATATGGAGCCTATAGTATACACTAAGGTAGTTAATAGCAGGGGCGAAACAATATTGGAAAAAGTCCCCGAAACACATGTAGCAGTAAGCCCTGAGGTTGCTTCATTAATGAAGGATATTTTAAGAACAACCGTAAATCCGGGGCTTTCATACAGGGCAAGACTTCCTAAAGAATTAGGAATAGAAGTCGCAGGAAAAACAGGTACTACACAGGCAAACGGTGATTTTTGGTATGTTGGTTTTTCCCCATACTATGTGGGAGGAATTTGGGTTGGAAATGATAATGTTCAGATGAAGCTTTCAGGAGACAGTGGCAATAATGCAAGGCTTTGGAGCGCTATTATGACTCCTATTCATCAGGGGCTTGAACCTGCAACCTTCACGCGAAATCCAAATTTAATACCCGTAAGTGTTTGCTCACAATCAGGAAAGCTTCCGGGTGATTTATGCGCCCATGACCAGAGAGGGAGTCAGGTTATTACCGAATATTTCATACCGGGAACTCAGCCTACCGAAACATGTAATGTACATGTAAAGGCTGAAGTATGCACTATCTCTGCTATGCTAAAATCACATAACTGTCCGGGAAATGTGGTTGAAGAAAGAGTTTTCGTGGTTAGGGATCCCCTTTATGACCCTTACCAAAAAGAGTCGAATTATGAAGCAATAAAATTGTATCATCAAATATTGGAAGACAGTATTATTTTCACCATGGAAGAGCTTAAACAAATATATGCCGGCCAGATGTCAACTGATGAAAACGGTAGAATAACCCATGTGTTAGGAATTGAAGTCGAAAACTTGCGTGTTGAAGGTATGTTAACCGAAGACTTCAAATATCAGATACCTACCAGAACCTGTTATCAGCATACCAAATTAGATTATGACAGGTGGTTGAATGATGAACTTGAGGGCGGCAACGGTGATGAAGTGAATGGAAATAACGGAAACCAAGGCATATTAGATGATATTATAAATGAAATAATTGATGAGTTTCAAATTTCCGACGACGAAGAAACTGAAAAACCGATAGATGAAGAAGCTGAAAGGCCAATTGATGAAATATTGGAATCCATTGAAAATGAGTAAGAGTTCAGAATTTTTATTCTGAACTCTTACTATTTATCTCCATGGGGATTGAATATAACAGCAACAATATAACCAAATATTAATGCAGCAGCTACTCCGGGAGCCGTTCTAATCACTCCTCCGCTCAAAGCCCCCATAAAACCTTTATTGGCTGCTTCCTCCATTGCCCCCTTGGCTAATGAATTTCCAAATCCTAAAAGAGGCACAGTTGCGCCGGAATGGCCTATTTCAACCAATTTATCATATAGACCGAAAAATCCTAATATACACCCTGTAACAACCATCATTACAAGCAGATAAGCATTGTTTTTCTTAAATGTATCTATAATAATCTGACCAACCAGACAAATTAAACCGCCTACTAAAAAACTCATCACATAATTCATAATGCCTCCTAAACTTCTATTCCCAAACAGTGGGCAATTCCCGGTATGCTTTCACCTTGGAGATTTGCAGTAGGAGAATGAAGTGCTCCCGTAGATGTAAACAGAAGTTTTTTAATTTCGTTATTTAACAGTTTTTTATATAAAAAGGAGCCGAATACCGCAGCTGAGCAACCGCAGCCGCTGCCTCCCGCATGTACATCCTGTTTTTCAATATCAAAAATAATTGTACCGCAGTCATCATATTTTGATTCAATACTTTTATTTTCTTCGTTGAACATTTTATTCACTATACCTTTACCTATTGTTCCCAAATCACCGGTTACGATTAAATCATAATCAACACCTGTATCCTGAAGATGCTGATTTAATGAATCATAGGCAGCCGGTGCCATGGCTGCACCCATGTTATTTGCATCTTTGACACCTAAATCAACAATCTTCCCGAAGGTTACATGTTTTATTTTAGGTCCTTTTCCGCTGTTTGATAGCCATATAGCAGCTGAACCGGTTACTGTCCACTGAGCAGACATATGACGCTGCCCTCCCATTTCAAGGGGAAGTCTGTACTGTCTTTCTGCACTGCAGAAATGACTTGATGTAACGCAAATTATATTTTCAGCAAATCCCCCGTCAATTAACATTGCGCCTAAACCCATAGTCAAGGTCATGGTGGAGCAGGCGCCGTAAACACCTATGTATGGTAATTCCAAATCCCTGGCGGCAAAGGAAGAGGATGTGATTTGATTAAGCAGGTCTCCGGAAATTAAAAGGTCTATATTATCATTTATTAAATTATTTTTATTTTTTAAATTTTCTACTGCAGTTCTCTGCATTTTTAATTCGCATTTTTCCCAAGAATCTTCCCCCCATAAATCATCATCAATTACCATATCAAATTTATTCTTTAAAGGTCCCTGCCCTTCCTTGTTTCCGACAATGGTGTAGGTATCTCTTATTATTACATCATCTTTAATTATAAAAGTTTTTCCTGTCTTTTTCATCCTTCCTCCTTATTTAAATACCATGCTTAATAAACCTGCTATAAATGAAGAAAAATATCCGAATAACAAGACAGGTCCAGCTAACTTAAAAATATTTGCAGCTGTTCCCAAAATAAATCCTTCCCTCTTAAATTCCAAGGCAGGAGAAACTACCGAATTTGCAAATCCTGTTATTGGAACTACCGTTCCGGCACCTCCAATTTTGCCTAATTTATCATACCATCCTAAACCTGTCAAAAGCGCACTTATACCTACTAATATCACTGATGTCATGGGTGATGCTTCATCATCTGATATTCCAAGCCATGCAACAAAAGAATCGTTGATAATTTCTCCTATCAGGCATATGACTCCTCCGAATATAAAGGCCATTATACAATTCTTAAGCATTTTGTTTTTCGGAGTGAATTCATCTACTACCTTTTTATAGTTGTCTTTATTGTATTTCATTTTTCCTCCTGCAAAGTATCAATCATAGATGGCTATAATAGAATTGCGCTTTCAGGTATTTTTTTCAGGGACCTGTTAATGCTATTTCCGAAATAAATGGCAGCCAAGCCCACAATTAATATTATTACTAATAAAAAAAGCTTTTTTTTCATATAAATCACCTCACAAGTATTATTTGCAAAAAAGCTTTTTGAATACAAAAAAAAAGCACTAATAGTGCCTTTTTTATTTAAATTTGCTATTTTTTAGCTGTGCCTTTTTATTCTTCATCTTCAGAGACATCAATTTCTTCATTTAATGACTTTTGTTTTTTTTCATTTATTTTTTTTCTTAATATAACCTTTGTTCCAACATCCTTTTCTGACAAAATAACTAATTCATCCATAAATGATTCCATAACTGAAAAACCCATACCTGAACGTTCTAACTCCGGTTTGGTGGTAAATAACGGCTCTCTTGCCTTTTCTACATCTGCTATTCCGCAACCAAAATCCTCAACTATTATTTCAACCACCTGCCCTTTAATTCTGCACTGAATTTCAATTTCACCAATCTCATCTTCATAAGCATGCACCACTGCATTGGTAACTGCTTCAGACACTGAGGTTTTAATGTCGGATATTTCGTTCATGGTTGGATTCAAGCTTGAGCAAAATGCTGCAACTGCAGCCCTTGCAAAGGATTCGTTAACAGATAAGCTCGGTATTCTAATATATACATAGTTATTGTGCATTTTGTCCCCCTACTTTATTTTAATTATTTTTCCAATGCCGCTCATGTCTAAAATCTTTCTTACCTTTTTGCCGGCATTTACTATTTCTATTACACCCTTACGCTTTCTTATAACCTTGTATCGGCCTATAACAAATCCTATACCGGAACTGTCAATAAAGTCGAGACCTTTTAAATCTATCACCAATTTATTGTATTTTTCATTCTTAATCTTTTCATCAATCAAAACCCTTGCCGTGTCAGCGCTGTGGTGGTCTAACTCGCCTTTGAGCTTGATTGTAAGCACTTGTCCTGTTTCTATAAACTGAATATTCACAAAATCATCCTTTCTGCATATTGTACAAGCTATTATACTAGAATGGAAAGGAGATTTCTCTGACTAATAATGATGTATTTTGTCGATAAATCAATAATTTTGAATCAGCTGTCAAGATAAGGAAACATCAATGAAAACTCTGAGCCCTTTTTAGGTGTGCTTTTAACTTTAATTTTACCCTTGTGTCCCAATACTATTATTTTAGCAATTGAAAGTCCTAGTCCGTGACCGCTGATTTGCTTGCTTCTTGATTCTTCTGCTCTATAAAGTCTGTCAAATATTTTATCCAAATCATTTTTTTGAATACCGGCGCCTGTATCTTCAACTTTTATCACATAATATTCATCCTTTATAAAGCCGGATACCATTATATATTCACCTGGGGGAGTATATTTCATTGCATTGTCAAGAAGAATTCTCACAGCTTGTTTAATTCGCATTTTATCGCCGTATATAGTTGCATCTTCATAAAATTTAAAATATAACTTGTGGGATGCATCAATCATCTTTGTTTCTTTTTCAATTTCATTAAGAACAGTACAAATTCTAAAATCTTCCTTTGTAAAATTCAAAGTGCTTCTGTCGCTTCTTGCAATAAACAATAACTTTTCAATTAAATCCTGCATATTATCAGTTTCATTTTTTATAGCTGCTATGGATTCTTCCAATACTGCCTTGTCATTCTTCCCCCATCTGTCAAGCATATTTACATATCCCTTTATAACAGCTATCGGTGTCCTAAGCTCATGGGAAGCATCTGAAACAAACTGCTGCTGAGTTTTGTATCCCCCCTCTATCCTATCCATCATTTCATTGAAGGTTTCGGACAATTCCTTTAATTCATCTTCCGTTCCTTTCACATCCAGTCTGGTGTTTATGTTATTCACGGTTATAGTCTTTGTTATTTCAGTCATATTTTTTATTGGTCCTATAAGCTTGTAGCTGGTGCTTGATACTATGGGAGCAAAAAACATAAGACCTATGGCACCTGATATTAAAACCATAAAACTAATTCTCCATGCATCCCTTAGCATATCTTCCATGGGGTAATTTATGTTCATATAATATAAGGAGCCGTTTTTCATAAAGCTTTCCGAATGAACATATTCATTGTTATAAATTATTTTTTCTGCAATAACAATAATACTATCTGCATACCTTCCCGTTCTTCCGCTGGCAAAATGAATATTTAAATTTTTATCAAATATTTCAAACGAAGAGTAGCTTTCTTCCTTTACATTTATCTTGTTGAAATTCGGGAAAGTGCTGATAATTTTTTCAGAATCCTTTGCTGCAGTTGAATCTTCAAATTTCTGCAGTTCAAATATTAAATAACCTACCGAGGTTGTAAGCGCCACCGTCATAATAATAATAATGTACAGTATTAGATAAGTTGTGGATATTTTAAATGCAATAGAAAATTTAAGTCTTTTTAAAAGACCTACCAAAATTTTTATAATTAATTTAAATGGATAGAGAATTAAGTTTAAGAGCTTTATAAGAATTGTCTTTAACATATGTCTTCCTTCAATCTCTGATAATGTAGCCTACTCCTCTGACTGTTTCAATAAGACTTACATTGTATTTCTGGTCTATCTTGCTTCTTATATATCTTATATATACATCTATGATGTTAGTGTCTCCATAATAATTATATCCCCATACATTGTCCAAAATCTTTTCCCTTGACAGTACTATGTTTTTGTTTCGCATAAGGTATTCCAACAATTCAAATTCTTTTTTTGTAAGCTCTATGTTTTCGCTATCGTATTCAACCTTGAAATTGTTTTTGCATAGTTTAAGCTTACCGATTATCAGCATTTCTTCACCATTGTTTCTATGATATTTTCTTTTTAACAATACTCTTATACGAGCCAATAATTCTTCCACTGCAAAGGGTTTTGTCATATAATCATCGGCACCTATATCAAGACCTGTCACCTTATCTGAAATATCATCCTTTGCAGTCAGCATAATAATAGGTACATCTGATGTCTGTCTTAACCGTCTGCACACTTCAATGCCGCTTAGTCCGGGCAGCATCAAATCAAGTATTATCAAATCGATATCCGGGTCCTTTCCTTTTTCAAACCCTTCTCTGCCGTCCTTTGCTATCGTTACATCATAGCCCTCATATTTTAATTCAAGCTCCAAAAACCGTGCTATCTTTTGTTCATCCTCCACAATTAAAATCTTTTTCTTATTCATGACAACCTCGTTTTTGTTTTATTGTACTATTTTTTCCCATATTTATCAATAAATAAATATCAGGCCAAAGACCTGATATCCTTTTTTATTCAATGATTATTTCATTTTCTGACTCGTCTATTATGTCTGTTGGCTCTACTTCGTCATCCTTAAAAATTTCTTCCGACTTATCTTTTATCTTATCAACTGTTTCCTTAACATTTTTCTTTATGTTGTGCATGTTTATTGTTCTATCCCTATAAACATTTATTTTGCAGGATGTCACAACAGCCAAAACTAATAAGATGAGCACTGTCCAAAATGACATTAAGAATGTAAGCAGTACAACTACTACCGGTACATTTAAAATTGTATCTCCATCCTTGCCTTTTATCGACATTTTAAGAGCTAAAAGTTTATTTGCAGCATTTGTAAAACTGCCTTTTTTTTCACCTTTTCTTCCTCTCTTCTTTTCAAGCTCTATGATAGATTTAATTAAATCTCCTTCGTTTTTTTCCAAGGTTCTTTTAGCTTCCTCATAGCTTACATTGACTCTGTTTCTTAGCTCATCTATCTGTTCCAATGTAACTTTCATAACTCCTCCTATATATAATATTTTTTTATTTTCGTATATATAAAATACCATCCTATCATTAATTATGTTTTAGGGATAAATTAAAATTGCATTAAAATACGAAAAAGTATTTTTAAGAAATAAGGACAGTTATTTTCTCTTCATTAATTTCCAAATAATATAATAATAAACTGGGAAGCCAATACAACAGACACTAAGGCAAGTGGATAGGTTGCAGCATAGGATGAAGCAACATCATCGGTTTCAGCTAAATCAATAAGAACTCCTAATGCCGGAGTGCTGGTAATAGCACCGGTGATTGCTCCAAGACTATTAAGCAGACCTAAATGCAGCATTTTATAAGATAAATAAAATCCTAATAACAAGGGGATTATTTTCATGATGGCTCCGTATAAAAATAATATTAAGCCATATTGTTTGAGAACTTCAACAAATCCTTGTCCCGCCTTTGTGCCGGCACCGATTAGAAAAAGCATAAGTCCAAGCTCTCTGAAGGTTTCCAAAACAGTTTTTTTAACTGAAACATTTACCGGACCGATGTGTCCGAAATGTCCTAAAATCAAACCTGTGATTAAGGGTCCTCCGGAATTTCCTAATGAAAATCTGGCACCGCCCGGCAGAGGAATAGTCACTTTGCCAAGAAGAATACCTAAGACAACAGCCATACAGACAGCGTAGAAACCTGAACTGTCAAATGAATACAAGCTCCGTAAGTCTGACTTGGTCTTTGCATTATCAATAGCTGCCTTAAATAACCGGCGCTCTTTTGTCATATCTGCTTTCAATAATTTTGGAATTAACTGAACAAAAATTACAATGCTGATAACTCCAAAGGGATAGGCAATTCCATAACCTATTGAAGCCAAGTAACCATAATCACCAGCCGCTTCAATTGCTGCAGCTAATCCGGGGGTACTGGTCAAAGCCCCTGTTAATAATCCAACCCCAAGTGAAGGGCTGATTCCGCTTAACTTTATAATCAATGAACAAGTCAAGGCACTTGATATAATCATAAACACACCAATCAGCATATAGGACCCGGCATTTTGTTTAAAATTCCGGAAGAAATTTGGACCTGCTACAAATCCTATTGAAGTCACGAAGAAGACCAAGCCCATTTCTCGGACAATATCGGGAACAACTATACCGTAATGACCAAAAACTAATGCTGCTAACAGTACACCGGCTGTTCCCAATTCCATGGAGTGAACTTTGATACCTCCTATCATATAACCTAAAAATCCAATAAGAAAAATCGATAATATAATGCTCAAAACACAACCTCCGCTTATTTACACCTAATGTCAATCTTCTGTATATTGACATTAACTTCTGTTTAATTTCTTATAAAAATCTTATCATAAATTTATAATTATATTAACACGAAAGATTCTTTGAGTAAACTTTTTAATATTGTATAATTCCTATTTTTTCAAAAATTTCTAAAAGAATTCCTCTTATCATATCTTTGCGTCCGTTGACATTGAATTTTTTTCATGATATCATTAAATATAGATATTTACACTAGTGCAATCCGCACAAAGGTCGCAGCCATGCGGCCTTATTTATATGAATATAGGAGCAAGAATGGATACATCTAATAAATATAAAAACTATAATTTAGCTTTAGACTTAGTAGAAGATGGCAGTGATATTGAAGTCGAAGATATAAAAAAACATCATCTTCCGCCAAATATAACATCAAAAATGCTTTACACCGATATTGTAAAAATTGCATGGCCGTCCGTGCTTGAGCTTACATTAACACAGCTTGCCTCAATGGTTGACTTAATGATGGTCGGCGGCTTGGGAGCCTGGGCACTAACTTCTGTCGGCCTTACCGTACAGCCTAAATTTCTTCTCATGACAATTTTTATGGCCATGAATGTCGGAGCTACTGCTATGGTGGCAAGGTACAAGGGAGCCGGTGAGCAGGAAAAGGCAAATTTGATTCTTAGGCAGGCTTTAATGCTTACTTTGATATTTTCAGTTATTTCTTCAATAATTGGTTATGTATATGCAGAAAAACTTATTCTTTTCATGGGTGCAGCTGAAGAAAAAACATTGGAAGGCGGTACCATTTACTTAAAAATTCAAATGGTCGGCTTTACCTTCATGGCACTTACTTCCACTGTCACAGCTACATTAAGAGGTGTAGGAAACTCAAGAACAGCATTGATATATAATGTTACATCAAATATTGTAAATGTTATTTTAAATTACCTATTAATAGAAGGTCATTTTGGATTTCCGCGATTGGAAGTGGCAGGTGCTTCCTTGGCAACTATAATCGGACAATTTGTTGCCTTTGTTTTTGCCCTTATTTATATTATGAAGGGAGACCAATATCTGCACCTTGACTTTAAAGAAGGTTTTAAACCTGAACCTCATTCCCTTAAGCAAATAATAACCATAGGTGCTCCTGCCATGTTGGAGCAGCTTTTGATGCGTGTTGGGGTAATTATTTATGTTAAAACCATTGCAGGTCTCGGTACTGTTGCATATGCGGTGCATCAAATTTGTATGAACATCCAGGCAATGTCATTTATGAACGGTCAGGGATTTGCCGTGTCAGCTACTTCCCTAACTGGTCAAAGTCTGGGTAAAAACCGCCCGGATATGGCTCATGCTTATGTACACAGAACAAGACAACTTGGAATGTCTGTTTCAATTATATTAGGAATAATTTTTATTTTCTGGGGAGGAAATATTGTTTCTCTCTACAATGATTCCCCGGATATAGTATTACAAGGTGCAAGAATAATGATGTTTGTAGGATTTACACAACCCTTGCAGTCTTCTCAATTTATCTTGTCAGGTTCCTTAAGAGGTGCCGGTGATACAAGAGCAACCGCAATTATTACTTTTGTAACAGTGCTCTTAATTAGACCACTTTTGGCCATATACTTAATAAATGTATGGAGTATGGGGCTTGAAGGAGCATGGTTCGCCTTCATAGTTGACCAAACTATACGTTCTGCACTTGTTCTTTTAAGGTATAATTCCGGTAAGTGGAAAAGTATAAAAGTTTAGAAGGATAAAGGAATGTCCCCAATCTATTGGGGACACACCTCTTTACTTATCGTCTTTTATTAATATTCGCAGTGCTTCAATTGCCGTAAGGATAGCTGCTTCAGTATCATGCTCCTGTGGGTCATCAAGACCTAACCTTCTTCGTTCTTGATTTGCAACTACAAGAAATACAGAGCCTGCCCTTACCTTTCTGTAGGCTGCAACCGTGAACAATGCTGCTGACTCCATTTCTGATGCCAAGGTACCCATTCTCATCCAAGCATCCCACTTATTTGTCAACTCAAAGCTCACAGGTTTGCTTTCCGGTGCATGTTGTCCGTAAAAAGAGTCCTTACATTGAACAACACCTATGTGATATTTCTTGTTTAAGTTTTCTGCAGCCTTTTCTAATGCATTGGTAATTCCAAAATCTGCAACTGCAGGAAATTCTATAGGCGCATATTCTCTGCTTGTGCCTTCCATTCGGATTGCTCCTGTTGCGATTACCAAGTCACCGCCCATAACATCAACCTTCATTCCTCCACAGGTACCAACTCTTATGAAGGTATCTGCTCCGATATTTGCTAATTCTTCCATTGCTATTGCAGCAGATGGACCTCCTATTCCTGTTGAAGTTACGCTTACCTTAACACCATCCAAATAACCTGTGTAGGTTACATATTCTCTGCTGTCTGCCACTAATACAGGGTTATCAAAGTGTTTGGCAATTTTAACGCATCTTTTAGGGTCTCCCGGCAATATAATATATCTGCCCACATCCCCTTCTTTCATATTTATATGATATTGAGCATCCGTGTATACTGTTCCCATGGTTTAGATTGACCTCCATCTTTAATAATAACTATATAATATATAAAATGACGATAAAATTCAATATATATTTATCGGATGAGTTTTTCTTTAATCCCATGATGACATGCCCATTCAAAAAGAGGCTATGTATTGCCTCTTCTATAATGAATATTTTACTTATTACACTAATTGCGGTGAGTCATTTTCTCTTTTATTGATTTTATCTAAAATAATACTGCTTATTTCATCAAGGCTCATGGCTCCAATGTCGCCTTTTTGTCTTTCTCTTACAGAAACAGTATTGTTTTCAGCTTCTTTTTCACCTACAATGAACATGTAGGGAACTTTTTCCATTTGAGCTTCTCTTATTTTATATCCTATTTTTTCTGCTCTTGAATCTAGTTCGACTTTTATATTAAGTGCTTCAAGTTCCTTTTCAACCTTTTTTGCATAATCAATAAATTTATCGGAAATAGGCAATATTTTTACCTGTACCGGTGCAAGCCATGTGGGGAATGCTCCAGCATACTGCTCAATAAGAATCCCGAAAAACCTTTCAATACTCCCGAATGCAGTTCTGTGAATCATAATAGGCCTGTGCTTTTGTCCGTCTGCTCCCACGTATTCCATTTCAAAACGCTGGGGCAGCTGATAATCAAGCTGAATAGTACCGCACTGCCAGGTTCTTCCTATGCAGTCCGTTAGATGGAAGTCTATTTTAGGACCGTAAAAGGCTCCGTCTCCCTCATTGATTACATAGTCTAAATTTAACTCTTCCAATGCTGCCTTCAATGATGCTTCCGCTAAATCCCAGTCTTCTATTTCTCCCAAAAACTTTTCCGGTCTTGTTGAAAGCTCCAATTTATACGAGAAGCCGAATTGTCTGTAAATTTCATCTATTAACTGTATAACACCCTTTATTTCATCCTTGATTTGTTCAGGTAATATATATAAATGGGCATCATCCTGGGTAAATGCTCTAACACGCATTAAGCCGTGCAAGGCGCCGGATAATTCATGTCTGTGAACCCTTCCTGCTTCTGCTACCCTCATGGGGAAATCCTTGTATGAATGCAGGGAATTTTTATATACTAAAATCCCTCCCGGACAGTTCATGGGTTTAATTGCAAAATCCTGCTCATCTATTGATGTAAGGTACATATTTTCCCTATAATTATACCAATGTCCTGACACTTCCCACAAATGCTGGTTCAAAATTAATGGAGTTTCTATTTCAACATATCCTGCCTTCTTGTGAACTTCTCTCCAATATTTCATAAGTTCATTTTTTACTAGAACGCCTTTAGGCAGGAAGAAAGGAAATCCGGGACCTTCTTCAGACATGAAAAATAAATCTAATTCTTTCCCAAGTTTTCTATGGTCACGCTTTTTAGCTTCCTCAAGCATCCTCAGGTAATCTTCCAAGTCCTTTGCTTTTTCGAATGATATACCATAAATACGCTGGAGCATCTTATTGTTTTCGTTTCCTCTCCAATATGCTCCCGCAATACTCAATAATTTAAAAGCTTTTGGTTTCTTAGTGCTTTCAAGATGGGGTCCTGCACAAAGGTCAACAAAATCACCATGTTTATAAAATGATATTACCGCATCTTCAGGTAAGTCGTTTATTAACTCAACCTTGTAATCTTCCTTTGCTTCCTCCATAAACTTAATTGCTTCTTCTCTTGGAAGTTCAAAACGTTCTAATTCATATCCCGCTTTTACGATTTTCTTCATTTCAGCTTCTATTTTCTCAAAGTCTTCCTGCACGAATCTATGGTCTAAATCTATATCATAGTAGAATCCGTTTTCAATTGCAGGTCCTATTGCAAGCTTTGCATCCGGCCACAGCCTTTTAATGGCATGAGCCATAATATGAGACGATGTATGCCAGAAAATATCCTTGCCTTCCTTATCTTCAAACTTGAGGAATTTAATGTTTCCATCCTCATTTAATGTATTTTGAAGACCTATAGTTTTGCCCTTGTAAACAGCTCCCACAAGATTTCGTGCAAATCCTTCGCTTATACTTTTGGCAACATCTGAAGCTTTAATACCTTTTTCATATTCTCTGACACTTTTGTCAGGAAATGTAATTTTAATCATAACAACCTCCGCTTATCATTATTTTAATTTTGCTTGAAGACATCCCTTCTTTGACGGCTTCCCCCTATTTAAAAAATCTCGTTCTTAAACATGTGTTTAAGGACGAGATTATCGTGGTTCCACCTTAGTTGCTTCTCAAAGGATTTAAGGCATCCATACCAAGACATTACACTATTTAAGCTTTCTGTCTTAACTCCGGATTGGTTTTCAAACAGGCATACATGGGAGTTTCCACCAATCGTCCCTCTCTGTTAAGCTGTGTCTGTTTTACTCGATCCTTCACAGTTCATTTCGACCATTATATTACCGTTAATTTTTTTTGTCAACAATATTTTTAATTTATTTGCCTTTATTTTGCCTTATTATACCATAATAAGCACAATTGTAAACAATTATTTTAAATTGTCACACTCCTAAAATATTCTACCCGCATTTTTACATTCTATGTATAAAAAACATCCTATACGCACTTTTTTAAAGTCCTATACAATTCAATATTCCAAAAAACCTAAAGTATTTCTAATTAACAACTAATTATGCTATTTCTATAAAAACCTCAAAAAAAAAATCAGCTTTTAAAACCCCTAAAATAACGGGGCATTAAAATCGATTTTAACAAAAGATATTTAAACCATTGATGTTTTGTATATCCCCCATTTATCGTGATTGCATATTTCATCAATTCACAGGCGAATAGATTGAATTATACTTGATTAGATATTGTGACGCATTATTTATATTATGTAGCGCGACAAGAAGTCGCTGAATAGTAGTGTTTCAGTAGAAACTATGTTAGTTACTAAATATGCCCTTCTTGAAACTGTATTCTGAGTAATCGGATTGTAGATTGCATGAGAGCCAAATGCCTAATGTGTTGTTTTACGCAGAAGTAAGACAGAGTTAGTGGAAAAATGAAAGAGTATATGGACAAATTACACCAACGGGTTTTTCATGCCGAACAAATTAGGGTTCAATAAACCAAATTGTTTGAGATAAATGGTGTCTTGAGCCGTATGTATGGAAACATACACGTACGGCTCTTAAGAGGGAACGGAGCCGCAAGGCTTCCCGCCCACCTGACAACCAACGATATATAAAAACACCCAAAGGGATTATCTTGAATAAAACCTTTAGGTGTTTTTTGTGCAACTAATTATAAGAATTTTTAAAGCTCAGCCTTAATTTAAATTTAAACTATGGATTCAATTGTATATATAATTATTTTGGATAAAAATATACCTGCGCTTTCGCATTGGTATATACATTATACATAGTCTGAATACTGATCATATGTCGAATAAATTGAAAATGGCTGCTGTGATGAAAACTTTACACCTCCTATAGTATAAGAAAACGTTACAAGACCAGCTGCTGATGCAACAACTTTATATCCCATACTTGTAATAAACCATTCGTTTCTTTCATAATCTATATCTTCCAAACCCACAGCAATATCATAATACCAAAGACCAGGACTATCTACGTATCCATATTCCCCATTATTAATATTAAGTTCTGCCCATGACCCATACTTTATATTTACAAAAGCCAAACCTGTGGAATGTTCTACATATTTTCGACCTTCATAACCTCTGATAACCCACTGTGCGTTAGGGGTAATATCATTAATAGCAGACAATCCATCTTCTTTTAGTAATTTTTGCAACTTCTCATTGTCTTTATTAAGTTCATTGAAAGAATCTATCAATCCTTTTTCAATTCTATTAAATATAGATTCAAACTCTTCTCTTGTAATAGGATTATAGTTACTATCATCTATTACTTCACACTTTAAGTCGTACTTTTTATGAAGTTCCATAAATGCACTAACGAATTCTTCTTTACTAACTAGATCAGGTTTTACGTTTCCCCCAACAGCGAAGGCTTGCAAAACAACACTATTAATACATAATAACATTACCATAATAAAGATGAGCAAACTTTTCTTTTTCATAATAATCTCCTTTGTATATATTTTTTTTTATTATACTATATGCTTTAGGAATATTATGTCATAATTTAGCATAATAATAAAAATATAAATGGTTTTTTATTAGAATACTTAATCTTGATTCTTTTTAATATAAATATCTAATGCTTTCAATAACTTCAACGCTATTATAACAAACAATACACGTAAAATCACATATACAGCCACCCGAATGATAGCTAAAGCCATATAACCCTCCCATAAAAATTCAATAAAGTATATCAATCGTTCTATTAACTTTATCTTACTAATTTGGATACCTTTTCCTATGCTTAATGATAATTTAAAAGCACTGAAAAGTCAATGATTAATAATTTAAAACTATTTGAGTCTTCCTGGTTACAATTCACTCATAGAATAATAAGGCCTCAGCCGTGTCATTGCTATGAATAACCCCTTCTTAATTGTCATTCTGAGAGCTTTAGCTCGAAGAATCTCAGAATTTAAAAGATGAGATCCTTCGCTATCGCTCAGGATGACAAAATGGAACATATTCGTTTATCATGGTGTTGCTAACACGTGATAATTCTGAGAGTGTAGCTCGAAGAATCTCAGGTTTTAAAAGATGAGATCCTTCACTTCGTTCAGGATGACAACCCGTTGGGAGTGAACAGTGAGTCTTCCTGACTTTTTCCATCACTGAACTTCAATATATACATCTGCATTATAATTGAGCTGCAAAAACAAATCATTATTATCTATTGATATTTTAATCGGTACTACAGTTCCGCCGTTTTTGTTATATGCCATCTTAGAAATATAGATAACACGACCCTCATATTCTTTAGTCCTGTCTGCTGCCGGAACTATTTTTACCTTTAAGCCTTCCTTAATATCTTTAATAAACTCTTCAACAACCTCGGCTTCAATTATTAAGCTGTCAAGATTTGCTATTGAAAAAGCCTTTTTTGAAACGTCTGTTATATGTCCCGGCTCATACTGTAGGTCGTAAACTACTGCATTTTCATATATAGAAACAATTTGATTTCCTGAAATATATGGTTTATTCAATTTGTTATGCAAAACATTTAATCTGTTTTTAATCTGAGCTATATATTCTGATTGAACTGCATATTTTGTTTTGTCTGATTGAGTTTTTTTATAATTTGAGTTTTCTGCATTGCCAAGCTCTAACTTAAGATTATCTAAATTGTTTTTTGCTTCTTCTGCATTTAACTTTGATTGATTAAACTTTTCTTCAGAAATTACCCCTTCTTCAAAAAGCTTTTCATTTGCGTCAAGTTCGTTTATAGTATTTTGATACATTGCTTCAGCATATTTTATGTTATTTTTAAGTCTGTTAACCTCAGTACTTAAATCTTCAAAACCTAAGCTTATTTGTTGGTATTCTAATTCAGCAATATTTAATTCACTTAAAGTGTCTGAAATTTCTGCTTCATATTGAGACATATCCAATAATAATATCGGCTCCTTTAAATTCAGATATTGTCCTTCATTTACCGGTACTTCTTTAACAAGGGAATTAAAATCAATTATAATATCCATAAATTCCTCCGGTTTAACCATCCCAAAGGCTTCAATTGAGCTTCTTTCTTGGGATAAGTCCACTTCCTCAACAGTTGTCTGCGGACTTTCAGCATTGCAGCCGACGACTCCTGTAATTATAATAATTAACAACAATGCTACTTTAATTTTCATTACTAACACACCTTTCCATCCCTTACATTAATTATTCTATCACTATATTTAGCCGTTTCCTGTGAATGACTTACCTGTAATATGGTTTTTTTCTTTTCTTTATTTATTCTTTGTAATAGTTTCATAACTTCCTCTGATGATTTACTGTCTAAATTTCCCGTAGGTTCATCGGCTAATATAATATCCGGCTCATTAATTAGTGCACGGGCTATTGCAACGCGTTGCTGCTGTCCTCCGGATAGCTCTCTGGGGGTATGGTTTATTCTGTCTGATAATCCTACTGTTTCAAGTATTTCATCTAATTTATGCCGGTAATCCTTAATCTTCTTCCCGTCCAATAATACCGGAAGCATAACATTATCTTCTATAGTCAGGTTAGGCACTAAATTATAAAACTGAAATACAAATCCTATTTCTCTTCGTCTTAATACACTTTGCTCTTCATCCGTCAATGTGGAAATGTCCTGATCATTAATGAATATTTTTCCTGATGTAGGCTTATCCAATCCTCCCAACAAGTAGAGCAATGTACTTTTACCGGAACCCGAAGGACCCATTATTGTTATGAATTCTCCCCTATTGATTGTAAAGTTGATTTCCTTCAAAATTTCTACGGGAACATTTCCTAACATATATGTTTTATTTAAATTTTCAACCCTAATAATTTTCTCCATAACTATCACCTATTCATATTTTATTGATTCAATAATGTCAAGCTTAGTTGTTTTTAATGCAGGACTGATTGAAGCAATAACAGAAATTATAATTCCTGTAAATAAGGAGATTGCAAACAGTTCAAATTTATAATGTATGAGTAAAGGAACTCCTATTGTCTGCATCAATCTTGGTATTATTAAAAGCATGAACATTGCTCCTATAATCCCAACTATTGCTCCGATAAATCCGCCTGTCAATGCCTCCACAAATATCATTTTCAATGTTTGCTTTTTGCTGAGTCCTATAGACCGCTTAATTGCAATATAACGTCTTCTTTCCAAAAAACTAATCATATAATTGTTAAAAACCCCGAAGATACCTATGAGCATAGCTAAAACCGAAAATGCCTGAAGAATAATCATGAATTGACTGTTTTGCTCATAATTTGATTTTTCCATGAATGAAATTGTATTTCCCCATACACCCTGTCTCATAAATTTTTCCTTAATTTCTGACAGGACTAAATCTGCATCCTTAGATGTTTTAACAAAAAACCTGTCGTAATTTGACTGCTCCATATCTGTTTTAAAATATTTCTGAGATATTATTGCATTGCTTCCATTTTGCATTATTGAGTCGTAAAAACCTATTATATTATAAGTTTTTTCGCCTGAATTCATATCTAATTTAAGTTTATCTCCTATTTTTAATCCCAAGCTGTCTTTCATCATAAGAGTAACCATTATATTTCTGCCATCATCAAGCTTTTCGAACAATTTATTTAGCTCTTCATTGCCCTTTGAACGAAAGGCTGTATAATCTCTGTACTTGCTGATGTCAATTCCCTGCAAATATCCTATACTGTAATCAGTATCAATTACCTTTATACCTTGAAAGCTTTCAAAAGCACCGTAAGTTCCTTCAACACCATCTATACTTCTAAGTACTTGCTCTGTATTTCTATCGGCACCGTTTATGGATACCATTATATCAAATTTCCAGTCCTTATATGCATTCAGCACCTCTATTCCCACGCTGTAGCTGATCATATTAATCATGAGAATAACTGAAATTCCAATTGCCAACAATGATATATTATTAAAAATATTCTTGTTATCCTTTAAATTCTTAACAGCAAGAATTCCTTCATTTCCAAATATAACTCCATAAGCTTTTTGAAAAAACTTCAATAGAAATGAAGTAATAAAGGGTACATAAGTTATTACGACTGCAAATATTATCAATAAAGACAAGAGATTGAATATCATGGATATCGTATTTAGTGTTATGAAAGATAAAATTAATGAAATAACAAACATGGCAGTCAATATAATAACCCTTTTATTCTTATTGACTGTTTTTCTTTCGGTTAAATTCAACACTAACTCTTTTATCGGTATTTTAGATGCCTTGCTTATTGGAATCCAAGAACTGACAGATGCTACCATAACAGCTAAAATAAATGCTGTCAGCATATGATTTATTCCAAATTTAATCGATACATCCAACTGTCCGTTGTAGGGGTCTGAAGCCATTATTCGTGCAATAAGATATAAAACTCCAATTCCTGTAAATACTCCTAATATTCCCCCCACAATACCATACATCAAGCTTTCACCTATCAATATAGCATCCGTCATTTTTCTTGTAGCACCAATGCTTCTAAAGGTCCCTATGACAGGAAGCCTCTCAGTTGTAATTACCTTAAATGTGGAATAAATAATAAAAACACTGATAAATAACACCATTATGGTCATTAGATACAAAGGTACAACAATAAACTGCAGATATTCATTCAATACTTCCGTTGTAAAGGGCTCCTCTACAACATATCTGCCATACAATGAGCTTATTTCTTCTTTTACTGTTGCTACAGTATATCCTTCCTCAACAACAACATAAGCAGTATCAACCAATCCTCTTTGATTATATAAAGAGGTTAAGGTGCTCATAGGCATTAGAGCAGTTATATAATCCGCTTGGGGATTATGCTGAAATACACCGGTGGGCTTTGAAATACCCCAAACGGTTAATATTCTGTTAACTCCGCCAATTTCTATGTGTATGCTGTCCCCCGTATTGTAATCATATTTTTGAGCAAATACTTCGCTTAAAATAATATGATTGCCTAAAAAATCCCTTCCTGCTGCTTTTTGACTGTAATTTATGGGATTAAGTTTTTCCAATTCTTCTAATTCAAAACCTTTTATATACAGCTGCTCTGTCTTAATTTTTTCAATTTGAGATTCTTCCTCTGATAGTTTATAAATTCCGCCAACCGAAAAAGTTCCTATGATATGCTCAACACCCTTTACTTTGTTAGGCAATATTTTAAAAGTTGAAGAAGGAGATTCTCTGTCAGGATAAATCAATAAATCTGCTTTGCCGGTCTGCATCCTTATAAGAGTTTCATACATGCCGCTCATGGTTCCTGCCAAAGCACTTGAAGCAAAAAACAATGCCGCTGAAATTGTAACGGAGAAAATAATTATAAAAGACCTGAACTTTTTTTCTAAAATACTTTTCGTTATAAATTTAACAATTACACTCATTAAAATACCACCACAATATAGAACCTAATAATTTAACATTTTCCATTAATTGTTATACCACATATGTGTATGTCCTTTCAAGAATTTTTTTAAATATATACATTATTTGTATAATGGTTCTATTAAATGCAAATCCTATTGCATTGCTATGAATACGGTAACCACGAGGACATTTCATCAAACCTTTTACTTTAAATAATCTCTTGCAAAATTTAATTTGCAAGAGATTATTAGACGTAGAAAAGACTCTGTGTCCCCTTACCTTTAAGAAATGGGGTTAGGGCATCTCGCAGTCTCAATCACCAATGTTTTAGTTCCCTTTGGTCGCAAACATTGGGATTTCGTTGCGAATGACCTACCGCCATCTGTTCTTCGCTAAAGCTTGAACATATGGGGTTAGGGCATCTCTATTTTCGCTTCTTTCTTTTCCAAAATGATTTTTCATCTGATGATTTATCTCTGCCAAAACGTGATTTCTTTTCTTTTGATAATTCTACGACTACATCCATTCCCTTTATTTGTGAGCGATTCATTCTGTCGAGAATTCGGTTTTTATGCTCTTTAGACGCAGTAAAGAATGAAAAGTTTTCAAGGACTTCTATTTCTCCGATATCACAGCCGGGAATATCACATTCCCCTGCTACTGCTCCTAAAATATCCCCGGGACGTATTCCCTGCTTTTTCCCGAGATTAATATGAAATCTTTCGGTATTTTCCAGCTTGCCAACTCTCTTTTTTCTTCTTTCGGGAATCACTTCATTTAAATCCCTTTCCTCCGATAAATCAAATTTAACAAGTTTTTTTATCATGGCAGCAACTACAGTTTCGGCATCATAGCCCTTATCCATAAGCTTCCCTGCTAATTCTCTGTTTTCTCCTAACTCACCGCTTTCGATTACACTTACAATACCTCTTATAAATTTATCCTGTTTAACCTCATTTACTTTGTCAACAGTGGGTATTGTTCTTTTTCGGATAGACTTTTTAGTGTACTTTTCAATATCCTCTATTTTTCTTATCTCTTTTGCACTTGCCAAGGTAAATGATGCACCTTCTCTTCCGGCTCTTCCTGTCCTGCCTATGCGGTGCACATAGTAATCTTCCTTTGAAGGAACTTCATAGTTTATTACTAATTCCACCTCTTTAATGTCAAGTCCTCTTGCAGCCACGTCAGTAGCAATAAGTATTTCAATCAATCCGTTATTAAACTTATTTAAAGTATCTAATCTTTGTGATTGTTTTATGTCTCCGTGAATTTTATCACAGTTATACCCCTTATCAATAAGCTGATCATATAATTCATCTACTGCTCTTTTCGTGTTGCAAAATACTAATGTAAGCTTTGGAGTATAGGTATCGATTAACCTTGCCAGTGCTTCAACCTTATCTGAATGCTTAACCAAAAAATAACTTTGTTTTACTTCTTTGGCTGTTATTCCTTCTCTCAAAACCTTTACTGATACAGGCGAATTAAGAAATTTCTTAATAATCTTTTTCATATCATCGGGAATTGTTGCAGAAAACAATAAAGATTGGACAGGATGGTCAATTTTACTTAAAATAAGCTCAATATCCTCTCTAAAGCCCATTTTAAGCATCTCATCAGCTTCATCCAAAACAGCAATTTTTATCTCCCCAAGCTTTATTACACGTCTGTCGATTAAATCTATAATCCTGCCGGGAGTTCCAACAATAATCTGTGCTCCCCCCTTAAGTTTATTAATCTGTTCTCTTATATCCGCACCGCCGTAAACAGTTACAGTCTTAATACCTTCCATGTACTTACCGATTTTTCTTACTTCATTGGCAACCTGAACTGCTAACTCTCTTGTCGGCAGTATTACTAATGCCTGTGGCATTCTTAGCTCTTTGTCTATTTTTTCAAGAATAGGAATAGTAAATGCTGCTGTTTTTCCTGTTCCCGTATTTGACTGTCCTACAATGTCCCTTCCTTCTAATATTAAAGGAATAGCCTCTTGTTGAATTTGTGTGCTTTCATCAAAGCCCATTTCATCCAAGGCTCTTTGAATATTGTCATTCAAAACTACATTTTCAATTTTCATTAATTTTTTTCTACCTCGTTCTATTTTAATCAACTTCTCATTATACTATGTAAATTTTGTAAATACAAACATTATTTTTTTTATTTCAGTGACACATTTTTTTTATTTTTCACCTGATAGCATATTCAATTCTTAGTATTGCTCATAATTAAAGATTATATTATAATTAAGATACTTAAATATCAATTAATGGAGGATTTATGAAAATACGATATATTTACCACAGTTGTTTTCTTATAGAAAACACTAATTCTTTTTTGCTGTTTGATTATTTTAAGCACAAAAGTGATAAAGCTGATTTTGATTTTTTGAAATTGCTCAATGACATATTTGCAAGCCCGAAAGCCCTTTATATATTCAGTTCTCACTCACATCAAGACCATTTTAATTATGATGTTTTGTCCTGGGTAAATAAAAAACCAAATATTTATTACATACTTTCCTCTGACATAAAAATTTATAATAGAGTTGAAAATTCATATGTAATAAGACCGGGTGACGAACTTGCAATCAACGAAATAAAACTGAACATTTTTGATTCAACGGACGAAGGAGTAAGCTTTATGGTCAGTGTAGACGGCTTAAACTTATTTCATGCCGGTGATTTAAACTGGTGGAAGTGGGCTGATGATACACCTGAAGAAGAAAAGGCTATGGAAAATGCATTTAAAAAAATTGTAGCAGATATTTCAAATCATGACAAGAAAATTGATGTTGCTTTCTTCCCTGTGGACAAGAGACTTGAATCCAATTATTTGTGCGGTGGTCAATATTTTATCGATAAGTTGAAACCAAAGCTCTTTATTCCCATGCATTTTTGGGATGATTATGAAACAACTTCATCCTTCAAGAAAGCTGTGGCTGCACATAGCACTAATATAATTGAAATCAAACACCCAAATGAAACATTATATGCAAATATGTAAGTCAAAAAAATCGCAGTTCTAAATAAGTAGAGTCTGCAATTTTTATTGGAGATTTTATAAATCTGTATATTAATTATGTGTGGAGTTTACTTTAATCATTCAGCATATATTTTAACCTTTATAGTCGTGTTATGTTCATCATCCCATGCTTCAACATCCACTATGTTTGGGTCATCCAATGTTCCGCTCAGTAATTCGTCAACAATTTCGGCGAAGTTAATGTTTGATATATCAATACCATTGCTTTCCATTTGTTCTTTAGCATCCTTTGGTATAACTGCAGACATTTTAAATGCTATGCCTCCCAAAATTTTAATCAACCTTATAGGTATGTTTACATTTACATTTACCGTATTGTTTTCTGATGTAACTCTTATTTTAAGAAATTTGTAACTTATCTTTTTTCCTGCACCGCCGTCGATTGAATTGACATTTTCCTCTGTTACGGAAGAAGCTCCAAGAGCGTCTAGTAATTCCATTGCTTCAACTGAAGTAATCTTCCCGTTTTCGATCATTTCAAGTATCTTTTTCTGCTCATCCATTTTTCTCCTCCTAATAGATTATAGATTTTTTATTTTTTCGGTTGCTTCATTAGGTGTGAGCTCCCCCTTTGAAAGCTTGTCAAGAATTTCAGCCTTAGCAGCTTTTTTCCCTTCATTTTCCTTTTCAGCCTCCTTGAGGGAAACCTCAAATCCAAGACTTTTTATAACAGTGTCCAATTTGCTTCGGACAGTGGGATATGATATTCCCATTTCTTTTTCTACATCTTTTATACTTCCTCGACATCTTATAAAAATTTTTAGAAAATTAAGATCATCTTCCGGTAAGCTACAGAATTCGCACGGTTCAAAATTACCTTCAATTGATGTGGAGCACTTATGGCATCCAAGTTTAGTAATTGATAGTTTTTCTCCGCATACCGGGCATTTGTTGGGAGCGTTATACTTCATATTTTCACCATCCTTCTTATGACTATAATATACCTTTTAATACATAATGTCAATATCTAAATTAATTATATTAAGTATTTTATTAATTATTTTAAGATTTGTATTAATTATCTTAAGATATATTTTTAATATATATATTTTAAGACATTACTCTTTAATTGTTTGTCCCCCGATACATTTAATAATTAAAACAAAAAATATATTTATGGAAAATTTTTTGTTTTCGTAATCATAAATCATATTATACTTTTAGGTGCATAATATTTTACAAACAATCTTGGTAGCAAGGGGGAATATTAATGAAAGTAACTATAGCCAGTGAAAGCGGAGACTGGAAAGAAATGCTGTATACCAAGGATATAGTGACCTATGATATTAAAAATCAAGAAATATTGGACTTTTTTATACAATTGGGCGATGCTTATACAAGCAACGATACGCTTGATGATATGTTTGAATGCTTGTATAATTTGATTAATTACGGATACCTTTATACTGATGAAATTGCAGATGATAATTATTATGATGATTTTGATTATGATGAAGATTATTTTGATTTTGATGATCTAGAAGAACAAAATTTTATTTCTCAGGATGGCTTTAAACTAATTAAAACTGAAGTTGAATATTATGTTGATGATGAATTAGTGTCAAAGGATGATTATGACGATGCATGGGATGACAGAATAGGTTATTTAGGCTCATCAAATTGGGAAGAAAAAGGCCTTACGATTATTAATTCCGATACTGATGAAGTTATTTTTTTAGGCAAGATGTCATAAAGATGCCCTAACCCTATTTTTCAGAGTCTTTTTTCTGAAAAATAGCGGTAGGTCATTAGCAACGAATTCCCAATGTATGCGACGTAAGGAGCAAATACATTGGTGAATGAGACTGCGCTTATACCTTAAATCATGAGAGCCTTCGCTATCGCTCAGGATGACGAATAAGTACTAATCTTCGTCAAATTTCAGCACTGCAAGGAATGCTTCCTGCGGTACTTCCACCATGCCTATTTGTCTCATTCGTTTCTTGCCTTCTTTTTGCTTTTCTAAAAGCTTTTTCTTTCTGGAGATATCTCCACCATAACACTTTGCAAGAACGTCTTTTCTAAGGGCTTTTACGGTCTCTCTTGCAATTATCTTATTGCCTATTGCAGCCTGCAGAGGCACTGCAAACAAATGCCTCGGTATCACATCCTTAAGTCTTTCAACTATTCCTCTTCCTCTTTCATAAGCTTTATCTTCATGAACAATTATTGAAAAAGCATCTACCAATTCGGAGTTTATCAAGATATCCATTTTAACCAATTCAGAGCGTACATAACCGTCAAGTTCATAATCCAAGGATGCATATCCTCTTGTTTTTGATTTTAAGGCATCAAAAAAGTCATAAATTACTTCATTCAAAGGTAATTTATAATGGAGAATAACCCTTTTTGCTTCCATATATTCCATATTCACAAATGTACCTCTGCGGCTTTGGCAAAGCTCCATAATTGCTCCCACATGCTCGGTAGGGCTCATTATGGAAGCTGCAACTATAGGCTCTTCCATATATTCTATTTCCTGCACAGGAGGCATATTTGTAGGGTTTTGCAGTATCATCATTTCTCCGTCGGTTTTATATACTTTGTATATTACACTTGGAGTTGTTGCTATAATATTTAAATCAAATTCTCTTTCAAGTCTTTCCTGAATTATTTCCATATGCAGGAGACCCAAAAATCCGCATCTGAACCCAAATCCTAAAGCAACCGATGTTTCCGGCTCAAAGGTTAAAGAAGCGTCATTTACCTGCAATTTTTCAAGTGCATCTCTCACAGCATTGTATTCCTCTCCTTCTGCAGGATAAATACCGCAGAAAACCATGGACGTAACCTTTTTATATCCCGGCAGCGGCTGCTTTGCAGGATTTGCGCTGTTCGTAATTGTGTCTCCCACCTGACAGCTTTTTACTTCCTTCATGCTGGCACACAAATAACCCACATCTCCCGAATAAAGATAAGGTACAGGCTTCTGAGATGGTGATATTATTCCAACCTCAGTGACATCAAAGGTTTTGCCGGTTGACATCATTTTTATTTTATCTCCCTTTTTAACCTGCCCTTCTTTGATTCTTACATATGCCACAACACCTCTGTAGCTGTCATAATAAGAATCAAATACCAGAGCCTTTAAGGGTGCCTCTTCATCGCCTTTCGGCGGTGGAATCTTTTTAACTATAGCTTCTAAAACTTGTTCGATATTTATATTGTCCTTTGCTGAAATAAGCGGTGCATCGGAGCAATCAAGACCTATTACATCTTCAATTTCCTGTTTTATTTC
>JAAYPY010000165.1 GCA_012519555.1 Tissierellia bacterium
GCTGATTGCACCGTATAATGTCTTGCACCGAGAACGTAGGGAGAGCCGTGTACTGGAAATCTGTACGCACGGTTCGACGAGGACTCCGGGTAACCCCCGGAGTTACTCTACTGATGAATGTTTGTAGGTTTTTAGGCTGATGTATGTGAGATTGGTCTCATCGGATGGCCATGACTCCTGTGCGTACTGTCAAATACCGCTTCAGCGACTACATGTTGCTGATTCATAGCGAGTTGCTTAACAAGCATTTGTGCATGCAATCTGCGCCTACGGCGCCAAGGGAGCATGACTGTAAGCATGATACATTTTTGCCGGCTGAAGGTACGTGGAGGACACGTGTCGGAAGCTCCTCAGTCCACTAACATCCATTAACGTCTACGTCCATTTTCCACTAATGTCCACTTCTGTCCACAGTTCATCGTCTATTAACGTCCATTAATGTCCACAAATGTCCATTGTCCACTGTCCACTCAAGCGCCACTATCCGGGAAGCGCGGCTTTGAAGCTCACCGGAACTCTGAGTATCAATGACTGACACATTACCGTTTTTGCAACCTCTGAACACACGGAATACACGGAAAATACGGAATTTTGTTTGGCCGATATGTGGTATAGTATCCTGGCGGTGCGCTTCCGCATGCGCCTTGTCGTTGCCTCGGGGGCAGCGACACACGCCTCCGGATTCACGCCCAGGCTGTGCTCCGCCGACTGCAAGAGAAACCAATACCAATACCCCAAATGCGAAGAGTCGATAGAAAGGGGTTATTCTTTTGGCAGGTGGTAGCTTATGAATATAAATATTAAAACAATAGCTCATGCGTTGAAAGCTGAATTTAGTATTACGTCGATATGTGTATTATTATTTTTGGCTAATTTTCATCTTGTTAGAATAAGTTCCATATTTGATATGGATATTTTTCTTATATCATATATTACATATTCTTTTTATTTTTTTGCAATTATTAATTGCATATTAGAGGTAATTTCTAAAGAAAAAAACAAGCCGGATGGGATTGTTTTGCCAATTCATTATTTTTTTCTGTTTAATGTTAGCTGTTTTTACCTACGGCACTGGTAAAGTATGTTGTGCCCTTGTGTTTTATTACCATATAGCTTTGAATATTATTTTTCCAATAATCATATTTATACGAATATTTTTATGTTCTTCCTCAAAAAGCAGTTACATAATTTCCACAATATTAATGATATGCCTATTTTGCATTTTTATATACGATTTTATTATTTACAGGAATCAAAAGAACTGTATTGACAAAATCGTTGATTGCACAAAAGTTGATGACTTACAAGTTTATGATGTAGACAGCAAACTTCAATCTGAGTTTTACAATTGGATTAGGACGAAAGAAATTTATGCTATTATTGGTTTTGCCGATACATTATCTGAAAAGCATCTTTTGTCCAAACAGGACATCGAGTTTGTTATTCCACAAAAGGTCAAAGAGCAAATCAGGTTACTAGAAACAAGCGCGCTATTTTTTGAAATAGTAAAAAGATACGAGACCATGGATATTGATGTTGGAAAATATCTGTCTTTTTCTGAGTTTTTCTATGATTATGATGATGTTTTTAGTTATGGAGGCGATGATATTAGATGTATTGCATCTTATTATCTGATTTGCTTTTTTAATGATATAAAAGACGAGCATTACGTCAAAAGCTTTGAATATTATAAAAAGCTAGGAAAATGGAAGAACGTCGCACTTATACGATGTCCCAGCAACGGTAGCAGCAAGGATTATCAATTGTATTCTTATATTGTAAATCTTGAATTGCACATGTTATGTGTAATGAAAAGACACTATGAACATTACTTACGTGCCTGGCTTAATATCAATGATGAATTAGCCAAATTAAAAAATGATTGCTCTTTTCATTATCAATTATCAAGAGAAAAACTCGCATTTCTTTATTTGATAAAATGTTGTAATTGCATATCACTTTCCAAGAAACTCTTTGCTGATAAGAAGTCAATGCAATGAATTTTTGCAGTGCAGCGAGAGAAAATGGGAGCCTTAAAAAGGGAAAAAATGGTTCTTCCGGTGTTTAGGAAAAAGATAAAGTTTCACTCTCTGCCGTGGCATAGAGGGTCATCAGGAAGCGGTCGGAGTTCTCCGCCGTACTTTGGAAATGTCCTTCCGGCAAGGACTTTCACGGCA
>JAAYPY010000166.1 GCA_012519555.1 Tissierellia bacterium
ATATATTAAAGTAAAGTAACAGAAATAATGAGGAGGTTATGCCAGCATGAAATGCTCAAATAAAAACGATGTTTTGGGAACTGGCGGCATTGCGGATAGATGTTGCACCGGTCAATCAGGTTGTGACTGGGATGGTACATTAAGAAATGTAGTTTCAGAACCCATATACGTACAAAAAGTTTATGATGCAGTTTTATTTAACCTGCAAGGATTAAAAACAGCTCCGAATACTTGTTTCGAACCGCCATTAGGCTGTGGAACAAATATAATAAGAATAGCAGATATCAGATGCAGAAAATTCTTTAATCCGGATAATATAAAAGATCCATGCAATTTAAAGATTAATCCAAATACTACATTGTCAGGAGGTCAGTTTGTTAAAAAAGAAGATGGCTGTGACTTCAAAGTTATAGGCCCTGATGGTACATTAAGCCAAAAGTTAGTGTTTGCAGATACATCATTCTGTGATGAAGAAGAATTGGGTACCCCCATATTTGGAACACAGGAAATTGAAATTTCCGGATGTGTTGAAATTGAAATGGATTTAGTTGTTACACCATGTGATTCAAATCGAGAAAGTATAATTACATTATCGGCATTAGTTGAAATAGCTCCTGAATGCAATCCGCTTGTATTAACTAATTTCTTTGAAATTTGCGTACCTTCCGTATTTGATACGGCATTCTTGCCAAGATTCACCGAATTCTGCAACTTGGATTGTGTTGTAAGGCTTGCAACAAACAGTATTCAAAGAGATTTTGTAATTGATCCAAGGACGGGAGTATTGTCAGTAAATCTTATTATTTCACTTTGCATCTCCTGTGAAAAGAAAATAGTTGTTCCGGTTCAACTTTGCGTGCTTTCTACAGGTTTCGTTGAGTTAGCTCCTGAGCAGGCAGCTATATGCCCGACATTCCCAAGGCTCTTTCCCAGACAAATCGACGAAAATTCAGTAGGAGGCGCAGGAGACAGATGCCGGCCAAGAGCACAATCGGTTGATGATTAAGAGAGAATAATCACTATGTGAAAACCCACTATCTTAGTGGGTTTTATGTTTATATGGCTCAGGATGACAAGAGATTAAGAATCGTCCCTGCTGGTCTTTTTTGTTCTTTTTCTGTGCTTAACGCATTCATTAAGCAAGTATTCTATCTGTCCGTTTATGGAGCGGAAATCATCCTCAGCCCAAGCTGCTAATTCTTCCCAAAGAGATGATGATAATCTCAGTAATACCTGTTTCTTTTCTTTATCCTTCTTTGCTTTTTCCATTATCATCAGCCCCTTCCTTCTAATTCTTTTACTTTGCCGTATTCACAGTATGTTTCCATATTCACCATACTGATTAATACAAGGAGCCTGAGTTAACTATGGGCTGGGCATCCTTGTTACCGCAAAGAACAACTAAGAGATTGCTCACCATTGCTGCCTTTCTTTCTTCATCCAATTCTATAACATTGTTTTCACTGAGTTTATCAAGTGCCATTTCCACCATCCCGACAGCACCTTCTACTATCATCTGTCTTGCATCAATTATGGCTGAAGCTTGTTGTCTCTGCAGCATTGCAGCGGCTATTTCCGGAGCATATGCCAAGTGAGTTATTTTGGCTTCGATTATTTCAAGACCTGCTATTTCTACTTTTTCTTGGATTTCTTCCTTTAGTTTATCCGCAATTTCTTGACTGCTGCCTCTTAAGGTTTTTTCGTTGTCGTCACCGAATGTGTCGTAAGGGTAAAGTCTCACTATGTGTCTTAAAGCCGAATCGCATTGAATGGACAAATATTCGGTGTAGTTATCCACATTGAAAACCGCCTTTGCTGTGTTTACTACTCTCCAAATTACAACTATTCCAATTGTTATGGGGTTTCCCAATGCGTCGTTGATTTTTTGCTTGTCATTGTTTAATGTCATCGTTTTTAAAGAAATTTTCTTGCTTCTAAGGTTTATGTTCAGGTCGGGATTCTTTTTGTCGCTGCTTCCTTCCACAGAAAATACAGCAGTTGATGCAACATTCGTAGCTGGATTAGTAGCTGTTACGAAGGGATTTACGAAGTAAAATCCTTCCCCTTTAAGGGTGCCGTAATATTTTCCGAATAAGGTCAGTACAAGAGCTTCATTTGGTTTTAACACCTTGAGTCCTGCAAACAAAACAGGTCCTATAATGAAAAAGTATAAAACACTTATTATTATCATAACAACCTGCAAGGGACCATATAAGGAACTTAAACTATAGATAAACAACAGTGCCGCACCTAACATCAATGCAATATTTAAAATCAGCATAAACATACCCTTCATTGCATTTGGCACTAGTTCTTCCGTAATTAATCTTTCTTTATTTATTTCTGTCATTTTATCTCCTCCTTATATTTATAATTATGATATCATTTTGATATCATAATTATATTATATAGATAATATAGAATTTGTCAATAAAAATAACCTGCTATATAACATTTATCTTAGCAGGTTACTATTAATGCAGACCCCCGTCCCCTTGTCATTTGCGGAGGTTGGATTTTTCTAAGTCTTCTTTGCCTTTTTCTATCAAGCGCATTTCTACGGAACCTTCTATGACTTCTTTAATAAGAACCACAAGCGGCACCCCTAAAATCATTCCCGGAATACCAAAAAGATTCCCCCCAACCGTTACGCTTGTAATAATCCAAAATGGGCTTACTCCCACGTTTTCGCCAACAATTTTAGGGTCTAAGAAATTACCGTCTATCTGCTGAATTATGATTATAATTATCAAAGCAGTCAAAGCTTTGGCGGGGTTGACAAAAAATGATACCAAGACTACCGGAACCGAGCCTATTATGGGACCGAAATAAGGTATTATGTTAAAAAATCCTATCAAAGTTCCCATGAGAGGAGCATATGGTACCTTAGCTATTGCAAATGCTATTACACACATTATTCCCACTATGGTGGAATCCAACAGTTTTCCGTTTAAAAAACTTTTAAATATTTTATTTGCCTTACTGAATACTTGAAGTATCTCTTTTGCCTTGTTTTCTTTAAAGTAAGCGTGTATGAATCTTCTGCCTCTTGCCAACAAATCATCCTTTTCAGAAAGCATGTATATGTTGATTATAAAGCTGGTGATGGCTACAAATGCACCGGAGCCGATATTTGTAATCAATGACATCAAAGTATTGTAGAGGTATTTTAAAAGGTTGTTTATTATATTTTTAACAGACTCCCCTGCTTGTAAAATATAATCAGTTATGTACTCCACATATTTATTGTCTACTCTGCTTCTGATATCTGCAACTATCTGTGCAATATCGACTTCTCCATCCATTATAAATGACATTATATTATTCACATTTTCTACAATCTGGGGCAGAATTTTATAAATTAAAGTACTTAAAGTACCTATCAAGATTAAACATGCAAGAAAAATTCCCTGTTTTCTTCTGACTTTCAGTGTTTTCATTAAAAACATGACAACAGAATCCAACAGGTATGCTATTACTAAACCATATATTACAGGCTTAAATGAATCAACAATCCAACTGAAGGTACCGGGGCTGAATACCATTAATAAAATAATCAGCGAGGTTATTAATATTGGAAGTGAGATTTTCAAAATACTTTTATATTTTTCTATTGCTTTGCCTCCCTTACATAATATTTTTCTGACAACCATACATCCTAAAAGTTAATATATAACACTTAAGCATTCTTGATTATTTGGGTACAGTTTTCTCCTCACCGACAATGTGAACCTTGAGTAAGTTTGTAATGCCGGCAATTCCCGCAGGAATTCCCGCAGTTATTATTGTCAAATCGCCATTTTTCAAATATCCTGACTTTATTGCCGTTTCTACGGATTTTTGGACTATGAGGTCCGTGGACTGCAGCTCTTCAATCCTTATGGGATAAACTCCCCAATAAAGAGATAGTTTTCTCATGACCTGCTCGCTTGGTGTGGCAGCTATTATGGGTGCAGCAGGTCTGTACCTTGAGACATTTGCCGCGGTATAACCTGATGTTGTTGCGGATAATATTGCAGCTGCTTGTAAATCTAAAGAAGATTTGCAGGTTGCATAGCTTATGGAATCAGTTATGCTGCAATTGGAAGCAGGGCTTTTGCTTTTCAAGAGCTCATTGTAGTTTAATGAGCTTTCAATCATCACAGCTATCCTTGCCATTGTTTTTACGGCTTCTATGGGGTAGCTTCCGGAAGCTGTTTCTCCTGACAGCATTATGGCATCCGTACCTTCAAATATTGCTGTTGCAACATCGGAAACTTCGGCTCTAGTTGGTCTCGGATTTCTTATCATCGAATCAAGCATTTGAGTTGCGGTAATTACTGGCTTTCCTGCCTGATTACACTTTCTGATAAGCATTCTTTGTACCAGAGGGACCTCTTCTGCCGGTATTTCCACTCCTAAATCACCTCTGGCAACCATAATTCCGTCAGAGACTTCAATTATTTCATCTATATTTTCAACACCCTGCCTGTTTTCTATTTTTGAAATAATCATGATGTGACTTGCTTTTTCTTCTTCTAGGATTTTTCTTATTTCAATCACATCATCCGGCTTTCTGATAAATGATGCAGCAATATAGTCGATTCCTTGTTCTATTCCGAATCTTATATCGCTTAAATCTCTGTCTGTGAGTGCGGGTAAATTAATATGAACATTGGGAACATTAATGCCTTTTTTATTTTTTAGCTTTCCTCCGTTTTTAACCAGGCATTTTACATCGGTATCCTTGATTATTTCGACTGCTTCCATGCTGATAAGACCGTCGTCTATGAGTATAGTATCCCCCGGTTTAATATCTTTTGCAAATTGGTCGTAGGAAACACTTACAATAGTTTCATCCCCTTGGACTTCTCTTGTTGTAAGAATAAATTCTTGATCTTTTTTTAATTCTGCCTGTCCGGTTTTAAAATCTCTGATTCGAATTTCAGGACCCTTGGTATCAAGCATTATGGCAGTAGAGGAATTTAGTTCTTCTCTCACCTTTTTTATAGTATCTATTTTTCCTTTATGTTCTTCATGTGTACCGTGGGAAAAATTCAATCTTGCCACGTTTAAACCGTTTAGAACCAATTCTCTGAACATTCCTTCATCTGATGATGAAGGTCCGATAGTACACACTATTTTTGTTTTTCGCATATTAATCATATATTCTCCTAATATAGACATAATTCGTAAATATGAGAGCCTTAGTTAGGCTCAGTATGACCTTATATTCGGGACATTCCCTAAAGGTCAAAGAAATTGGGTTAGGGCATCTTATATTGAAAGTATCTTTGTCAACTCATATGTTCTTTCATCAAATTTCTTTTCTACGGCAATGGCTTCATCCAAATTCATTTCAAAGATTCCGCCTCCATTGATTCCCACAGCTTTATTTCTCTGGTTTTCACTCAATAATTTAACAGCATAAGCTCCCATCTGGCTTCCTATTAATCTATCGTAAGCCGCCGGTGCTCCGCCTCTCTGTGTGTATCCAAGTATGGAATATCTTGTTATTATTCCTGTTTTTTTCTCTATTTGCTCAGATATTTCCTTAGCATCACCGGCACCTTCAGCAAGTATTATTATGCTGTGCTTTTTCCCTCTTGTTCTTCCCTGCATTATTTTATCGCTAACTTCATCTATATTATATTCAATTTCAGGGATAATAACCATTTCGGCACCCCCAGCAAGCCCGGCATACAGGGCAATATCTCCGCAGTCTCTTCCCATAACCTCAATAACATTTGACCTGTTATGGGATGAAGATGTATCTCTGATTTTTTCAACTGATTCCAAAACTGTTGTTAGAGCTGTAAAGAAGCCTAAAGTATATCTTGTGTAAGGTAAGTCGTTATCAATGGTTCCCGGAATACAAACTGTGGAAACCCCTGCCTTTTCCAGCTTCATGGCACCTTTGAATGAACCGTTTCCTCCTATTACGACCATTCCTTCTATGCCTAAGTATTTAATATTTCTCAATGCTTTTTGAAAGCCGTCTTCTTCCATGAATTCCTTGCTTCTGGCGCTTCCAAGTATAGTTCCTCCCCTGTGAATAATATCTGCAACAGAGGATAGGTTCATTTCTAAATGATCTCCTTCCACTAAACCTTCAAAACCGTTACGAATTCCTACTACATTTATGTTATGATAAATTCCGTATCTGACAACTGCTCTTATGGCTGCATTCATGCCCGGGGCATCTCCGCCGCTTGTTAATACACCTAATTTCCTCATTTTTTTACCTCCGACTCAACATCTATTTTTAATTGCTATATTTTTCTCCCCCAGTAATTCTTTCAGGTCACTTATTAATATTTCATCCTGAACATTTACCCAATATTTTTCCGGTAACACCATATTTGCTTTATCTTTTTCGTTATAAATTATAACCTGATCTTCGCCTTTATGTTTGCATATACAATAAAACAAATTTCTTTTAATATTTTTATAGTTTTCTATATCTCTTACCTTTATATACAGTTTTTTTTGTTTAGTCTCTTTTGTATACTCTTTTTTCAATTCTGTCACTTTATTTACAATAAGCTTTGGTGATTCTTCTTCGGAAGTGTCCACTGCTCCTTCAACGAGGACTATATTGTCTTCATATAAAATGTCCTTACAGTTATCGTAAATTTTAGGAAAAATTATTCCTTCAACAGTACCGTACAAATCTTCCAATGTAATAAATGCCATCATATTGTTGTTCTTTGTTATTTTATTTTGTTTTTTTATGATTATTCCTCCTAAGACAACTCTGCTTCCGTCATAGAGTACTGTTTCTTCGTGTGCATCCCTTATTTCGGATATTTCATTGGTATTTGTGGTAGCATACTTTTCCAATACATCTTCGTATTCAGAAAGAGGATGTCCGCTTAAATATACTCCCACCATTTCTTTTTCCATTGATAAAAGTTCTTTTTCGTTATATTCAGGCAACTCCGGAAGTTCATCCACAACATCGACATCTGCCTCCAAAGAATCAAAAAGAGAAAACTGACCTTCAATATTTCTTTTCTTTTGAGCAAGCACTGAATCGATTGTTCTCTCATAAATTGCCATAAGCTGTGAGCGTTTTACATTTAAAAAGTCAAAGGCTCCGCATTTTATCAACGATTCAATCTGTCTTTTGTTTAATACAATCGGGTCAACTTTTGTGCAAAAATCAGCAAAACTGATAAATTTGCCCTTTATTTCTCTTGCCTTTACTATTTCTTGTATCACGTTTGTACCTACATTTTTTACGGCTGCTAATCCGAAACGTATTTTATTGTTTTCCACCGTAAATTTACCCATGCTTTCATTTATATCAGGAGGAATTATTTCTATTCCAAGCCTCTTGCACTCTCTGATGTACAGGGACACGGTACCGGAGCTGCCCATAATACTTGATATGAGAGCTGCCATAAATTCAACCGGATAATAGGTTTTTAGCCAGGCAGTTTCATAAGCAAGTGCGGCATAAGCTACGGAATGTGCCTTGGGGAATGCATATTTTGCAAACTCCACCATTAAGTCATATATTTGGTTGGCTGTTTTTTCATCAACACCGTTATTTATGGCTCCTGCTATTTCCGGCTCCCCCTTTTCCGCTCTTTTACCATATATAAAGTTTTGTCTTTCCTTAAGCATGACCTCCATTTTTTTCTTGCCCATAGCCCGTCTTAAGGAGTCGGAACGTCCCATTGTAAATCCGCCGATATCTCTTGCTATCTGCATAACCTGTTCCTGATATACCATGCAGCCATAGGTTACGTTAAGAATGGGCTCTAATTTTGGGTGAAGATAGGTAACTTTATCAGGATTCAACTTATTTTTGATATATACCGGTATCTGTCCCATGGGACCGGGTCTGTAAAGGGCATTGGCAGCGGACAGGTTTTCAAATTCCGAAGGTTTCAGTTCACTTAAAAATGCTCTCATTCCTGAGCTTTCAAACTGGAAAATACCCAAGGTTTCAGCATTTGCAAACATCTTGTAAACTTCTTTGTCATCATAATTGCAATTGCTGAAATCTATCTTTACATGGTGATTTTGTTCAATTAATTCAATGGCATCACGAATTACGGTAAGGGTTCTTAAACCTAAGAAATCCATTTTTAACAGGCCTAACTCTTCAAGCTCGACCATGTTGAATTGAGTTGTTATAACATCCTTATTTCTGGAAAGAGGAACATACTTTGTTACTTCTTCCTTGGATATTAGTACTCCTGCTGCATGGGTTGAAGAATGTCTGGGTAATCCTTCAACCTTCAGTGCCAAATCAATCAGCTTGCTTACTTTTGCATCGCTGTCATACAGTTCTTTCAGCTCCCTGTTTACCTCTAAGGCTGAACTTATTGTCATTCCTAAGGTCATGGGGATTTTTTTAGCTATGAAGTCCACTTCTCCGTAGGGCATGTCTAAAGCTCTTCCCACATCTCTTATGGAACCCCTTGCTGCCATGGTGCCGAATGTTATTATCTGAGCAACTCTTTCCTGACCATATTTCTCTTTTACATAGTCAATAACCTCTTCACGCCGTTCATAGCAAAAATCCACGTCGATATCCGGCATACTGATACGCTCCGGATTTAAGAATCTTTCAAAAATCAAGTTGTATTTTAAAGGGTCAATATTTGTAATTTTCATTGAATATGCAACTAAGCTGCCTGCAGCAGAGCCTCTTCCGGGTCCAACCATAATATTGTTGTCTCTGGCATATTTGATAAAATCCCAGACAATGAGAAAATAATCCACATATCCCATCTGCTCGATCACACGGATTTCATAATCTAATCTTTGCTGAATTTCTTTAGTGATATTTTTATATCTATACTTCAAGCCCTCCCGGCATACCTCTCTGAAATATTCTGATTTTTCATACCCCTCCGGTACTTTGAATTCCGGCAGGTGCACAGTGTTAAAATCAAGCTCCACATTGCATCTGTCTGCAATTTCTGCAGTATTACTCAGTGCTTCAGCAGGAAACAGTTCAGCCATTTCTTCATAGGATTTCAAATAAAATTCATCTGATGGAAACCTCATCCGCTCTTCATCCATTATTGTTTTCTGAATTTGAATACAAAGAAGCACATCATGAAAATAAGCATCTTCCTTGTTTATATAATGAACATCGTTTGTAGCAATCAGCCTTAAACCTGTTTCCTTGCTTATTTTAAGCAAAGATTTATTAACTGCTTTTTGCTCTTCCATGCCATGGTCCTGCAATTCAAGAAAAAAGTTGTCTTCTCCAAATATATCCTTGTACAATAAAGCCCTTTTAAGAGCTTCATCATAATTCTCTTCCAATAAATATGTCTGCACTTCACCCGCAAGGCATGCACTTAAGGCAATAATGCCCCTGCTGTACTTTTTCAAGGTTTCATGGTCTATTCTCGGTTTGTAGTAGTACCCATCTACAAACCCAATAGAGCAAAGCTTGATTATATTTTGCCAGCCTTCCCTGTTTTCTGCCAAGAGTACCAAATGATACTGAGTCTTGTCCTTTTGAGGGTCCCTGTCAGTCATTTTGCGAGGAGATATATATGCTTCAAAACCAAGTATCGGCTTAATTCCTTCCTTTTTCGCCTGTTTATAGAATTCCACTACCCCGTACATGCTTCCATGATCGGTTATAGCTAATGAATCCATGTTTAATTCTTTAGCCCTTTTAATTAATTCTTTTATCCTGCAGGCTCCGTCAAGAAGGCTGTATTCTGTATGTAAATGAAGGTGCGTAAATCTTTTATCCGACATTCTTTACTCCTTTCGCAGTCTCATTCACCAATTTGCTTATTCCTTTCACTCATGCAAATTGGGAATTCGTTGCGTATGACCTAACACATCAAAATATTCCGTAAATCAAAATCCCTATTACTCCTGTTCCAATCATTACTTTTATAGGGTCAGGTTTGAACCTTCTAAGTATAAAAACACTGATTGCCACCATTATTATTGCAATAATGTTTATATCGCTTAATTTCATGTTAAAAAGGCTTGTTCCTTCTGTTTTGAATATTGTCAGCATGAGTATGGATAGTCCCGCAGATGCTATCAATGATACTACTGCCGGTCTTAGACCCTTTAATATTCCTTGTATTGAAGACAAATTCTTGTATTTAAAATAAAAATATGAAAGTGTTAATATTATTATGAAGGAAGGAGTTACGCATCCTATCGTTGCTATAACTGCTCCCGGTAAGCCTGCAACCTTTGTTCCCACAAATGTTGCCGCATTAATGGCAATGGGTCCCGGTGTCATCTGGGATATGGTCAATAAGTCAGCAAATTCTCCCATGGTAAGCCAGTTATGAACTTCCAAAACTTGAACTTCTATTAAAGGAAGGGCAGCGTAGCCTCCTCCAAAGCTGAATAATCCTATTTGAAAAAAACTTATGAATATTTCTAAATATATCATTGATCTTCACCTGCCTTTTTAACAATGTTGTAATAGAATCCTCCAAAAACTCCGCAAAGTATTATTATCAAGGCAGCATTTATATCAAGAATTACTGATGCAATTAAAGCAACAATCATAATTCCAATGGATATGCTATTCTTGGTTTTTATGACATTTCTTGACATTTTTATTATTACATCTATTATTACTGCAGCCACACCTGCACGCATTCCTAATAAAAGTGCATTAATATATCGGTTTTCTTTAAAGGCAGTATAGAATTTAGCTATTATTGTTATTATGATTAGCGGCGGCAGTACTGTTCCAAAGGTCGCTATAATAGCTCCCAATACTCCTGCAAGCCTATAACCGGTCATAATTGAAGCGTTGACAGCTATCATACCCGGTGCTGACTGGGAGATGGCAACTATATTCAGCATTTCTTCTTCATCTATCCATTTAAGTTCTTCTACAAATTTCTTCCTCATAAGAGGTACTATTACATAACCTCCTCCGAGAGTAAAAGCGCTTAATGTAAATGTTGATAAAAATAATTTCCAGTAAAATTTAATGTTTTTTTCCATGTATGTCCTCGCTTAAATGATATTTTAATTTCGGGTTACATCAGCGGAGCGAATATTCTGAGTATTGTTCTTCCTATTTTTTTGATTTTAAGAGTATTTTTAATATCTTCCATTTCTATTCGTCTGCTTACCTTTAAGGCCTCCAATGTACTTTCTTTTACCTCTTGGACAGTGTCGGTATTGTACATCCATACTCCGCATTCAAAGTGCAGGTAAAGGCTTCTGACATCTAAATTTATAGTACCTACAACCGCATATTCATCATCAACAACAAATGTCTTACCGTGATTAAAGCCGGGGGTGTATTGGTAAATAGACACCCCTGCTTCCATCAATTCCTCATAATTAGACTGGGTAACGGCAAATGCATACCATTTGTCCGGTATGAAGGGAGTAAGTATCCTTACATCCACCCCCCTTTTGGATGCCATAGTCAAGGCAACCATCATTTTATTATCTATTATGAGATATGGTGTTTCTATATATATGTATTTCTCTGCTTGATTCATTAAATTCAAATATACCGCTTCACTGACATTTTCATTGTCTAAGGGACTGTCATCGAAGGGTTGGACATATCCGTGGCATTCTTCGCTTTGGTCATAATCTTCTGGTCTGAATTTATTGTAGTCTTCATTGTTTTTCTTGAGATAACCCCACATGGATAAAAACATTACTGTTAAAGACCATACGGCATCTCCTTTGATTTCAACCATACAGTCTCTCCAATGTCCGAATCTTTCAACCGCATTAATATATTCATCAGCTAAGTTTACCCCTCCCGTATAAGCGACCTTTCCGTCTATTACTACTATCTTTCTGTGGTTACGGTTATTGAGGCGAAAGGAAAAAATCGGGATGTAGGGATTGAAAACAGCGCACTTAATTCCACATCCTTCTAATATTTTATTATAGTTATGAGGAAGTCTTGTAACACAACCGAAGTCATCATAAACAACTCTTACATCTAAACCCTGATCTGCTTTTTCTTTCAGTATATCTAAAATTGAATTCCACATTACTCCTTCTTCGATTATAAAGAATTCTACAAAAATGTATTTCTCAGCCTTTTTCAATTCTTCCATCAAATGTTTAAAAAACTCCTCCCCTGATGGCAGAAATTTTGATGCGGAATTATCGTAAACAGGGCAGGATGAGTATTCTTCTATGTATTTAGCCTGGTTAAATGCAATTGTGTTTTCTTTTCTGAGATTAGCCAAGGTGATAGGGTGTTGGTAAAGGCATTCTTTCATTTTATCCGTAATTGAATGCATTTTTTCTTTCATGTGATTTGATAATTTTGCTCCTCCGAACATCAAATAAAACAAGCCGCCAAACACCGGGAAAAGCATGATAGGAATTATCCATGCTATTTTATATGTTGGGTCGCTTTTGCGGTTTAATATGTACAATACAACCAATACACTGATAACCATAAAAATTATATCAAAAACTAAGAAGTAATTGCTGAATCTCCATACCATCAATGCCAATGTAATTATCTGCGCTATAAGTGCAAGGGACACCAAGGTAACTCTGCTTAACAAAAAGCTGATTATCTTTTCCATTAAACCACCCTTTTTCTTATATAATAAGTAAATTGTATCAAATAATGAAGTATTTGTAAATGAGTGATTATGGTAATTCCGCCCAAAAGAAAAAGGCTGCTTGGGCAGCCTATATTTCAAAATTTTTGTTTATGATAATACATCTTGTATGATTTCTTCTTTTCCTTTTGTTGCTCTTTGCCTTACAAACCATATATATACTAGAGATAATACTGCTGCCAAAATATATGATGCAGTGTATGAACCTGCAGGTAAGCCAAGCAAGGTGTCTAAATTGAAACCGATTTTTGCATTAAATATGAAGCTTAAGGTTATAAACATGTAGAATGTTCCTGGTATTAATGATACAAGGTAATTCTTGCCGTTTACATAGAGGTAAACCGATATTGTTGCCAGTGCAAATGTTGCAACGAATTGATTTGTGAATGCAAAGTATCTCCATAAAATTGAGAATCCTGCAGGATTTGTTTTAGCAATATAAAGGATTATTGCTGCAGGGATAAAGAATGCAACACTCAAGCTTACTCTCTTTGCAGCAGGTCCCTGGTCTATATTGAACTGCTCTGCGACCATCAGTCTCAAACCTCTAAATGCTGTGTCTCCTGATGTTATCGGAAGTACTATTACTCCGATTATGGCAAAGATTGCTCCTATGCTTCCTAAGAATTCTCTTGATATAAGTCCTACCATCAATGTTGCGCCTGTTGCCACGTCTGTTCCCTTATTGAACAATACCATTGCACCGCCTGCCCAACACATTGCTATGAAGCCTTCTACAAGCATCATATTAAAGAATGTGGTTTTTCCTTCTTTTTCATTTGAAATTGTTCTTGCAATCAAGGTGTTTTGAGTTGCATGGAAGCCTGATAGAATACCACAGGCAACTGTAATAAAGAATACAGGTATAAAGGGAAGTCCTCCCGGATGCTGGCTGAACATACCGCTAAATGATAAGTTGTTTAGATACTGTCCTCCGCCTCCGAACATTATTCCGAAGAATATTCCAACAGCTGATATAATCAAAAATGCTCCGAATACAGGATAAACTCTGCCAATTATTGCATCAATAGGGAATATTGTCGCAACAACATAGTATAAGAAAATTCCTGCATAAACAATCCAGGTTGTCGAATTTGTTGCAACAGGCTGTTGCCTTATCAATTCAGATACAATTAAGTCTCCCGGTGTATAAACGAAAACAACACCTACCAAAAGCATCAGTACCCAGATAATAATATTGTAAACATTAAATACTTTTCCGCCTAAATACTTTTTAATCAATTTAGGCATCTGAGCTCCCCCGTTACGGATTGAAATCATGCCGGAGAAATAGTCATGCATTGAGCCTGCAAGAACGCATCCCAAGGGAATGGTTATAAAGGCCACAG
>JAAYPY010000167.1 GCA_012519555.1 Tissierellia bacterium
ATACAGGGTTGCTTTAACATTAACAACTTTACATCCGGCTAATACACCTTTTTCAAGTGATTCTCTAAGTCCCTTTTCTACTGCCGGGATATAGTTTTTCGGTACGGAGCCTCCGAAGATTTCTTCCGTAAATTCAAATTCTTCCTGTGATGGTTCAAATCTGATATGAACATCTCCATATTGACCTGCACCGCCTGATTGTTTTTTATGTTTTCCCTGAACATCAGACTTGCCTTTAATTGTCTCTCTGTATGCAACCTTCGGTGGATTAAGTTCAACATCAACCTTGTAGTTATTCTTAAGCTTGCTTGCAATTACATCTAACTGAATGCTTCCTTGGCCGCCTACTACAAGCTCTTTAGTTTCAACATTTCTTTCTATTGAGAATGTAGGGTCTTCTTCATTAAGCCTTTGAAGACCTGTGCCGATTTTTTCCTCACTGTCTTTTGTTTTCCCTGTAATTGCCATAAAGTAGCATGGTTTCGGGAAATCAATCTTGTCATAAGCTAGAGGTGCAGATTTTAAGGATATGGTATCACCGGTTTTAAAATTCTGAAGTTTGGAAGTTGCACCTATATCGCCTGCTGCTACTTCGGAAACTTCTATTTGCTCTTTTCCTCTTATGGAAAATACGCTGCCGATTCTTTCTGTTTCTCCGGTGTCTGAATTATAAACATCTGTGTCTTTTTTCATTGTTCCTGACATTACCTTATACAATGAAATTTTCCCTACAAATGGGTCAACAATAGTCTTAAATACAAATGCAGACAGTGAATCTTTCGGACTGCCTTTTAGTGATTTTGCATCCAAAGAGTTAGGCAAATATTCTACAACTGTATTCATCAGCATGTCAGCGCCTAATCCTTTTATTGCAGCACCAACGATTACAGGAACTAATTCACCTGCCAATACTGCATTTTTTAATCCTGTCTGTATTTCCTCGTCTGTAAATTCTTCGCCTTCGAAGTATTTCTCCAGTAATTCTTCATCTGTTTCAGCAACAGATTCCATAAGCATTGCTTTTAATTCTTCTGCCTTTGCTGCTGTATCAGGAAATGTTTCAACAGGTTTTGAATCTATATAGCTTTGTCCTTTCAATATATCCATATATCCGTCAATATTTTCTCCCTTGCCTATGGGAAGAGTAAACGGAATTACTTTCGTGCCAAATCTATCTCTTAAACTATCAAGTAATTCGTCAAATTTTATATTTTCTTTGTCTAATTTATTAATAAAAATAATTCGAGGCATATTTCTTTGTTCTAAGTATTTCCAAGACTTTTCTGTACCTACTTCTATACCGGAGCTGGCATCGATAACTAATACTGCGCTGTCTGCAACTCTAAGCGCTCCATAAACTTCCCCAACGAAGTCAAAATATCCGGGAGTGTCCAAAAAATTAATTTTTGTATCTTTGTATTCAATCGGTATAACTGATGTTCCAATTGAAACATGGCGTTCCTTTTCTTCTTTATCAAAATCGGATACAGTATTTCCATCTTCTACTTTACCCATTCTGTTTGTTACTTTTGTATTTAGCAAAAGAGCTTCAGTAATTGTAGTTTTGCCACAGCTGCTGTGGCCAAGTAAGGCTACGTTTCTAATTTTGTCTGCGTTATATGTTCTCATTAACTTTATTCCTCCTAGGGTTGTGCTTATTTATTCTATTTTACATTAGTTTTTAATAATAATCAATATAATTTTCAATGTGGTAATTGTAGAATTTCTATATACCGGACATTTATATTTTAGGGGTATGGGAATACTCTTTGCGGGAAGGGGGATAAATCCTTGTATCCGCAATAAAACTTGTCAAATTTTATAAAATGTATTTTGCAATTTAAAATATTAAATGCTATAATCCCTTAATAGATATGGTTGCATAGGAAGCGGGACACACTTTTAAAATTAGTTTGTTGGACTGTCCCCGTAATGAGAAAGGTTAACTGCAATGAATAAAATATTGTTAAATTACATAGTTCAAGCAATTTTAGGTGGAGCCTCCGGTTATATTACAAATGACTATGCCATAAATATGCTTTTTAAAGAATATACTCCTTTGAAATTAGGCGGAGTAATTAAAAAGACACGAAAAGAATTTATAGAAAATTTAAGTTCCATGGTTGAAAATGACATAATAAACAAAGAAAAGCTTCATGAAATTTTAAACAGTGATGAATTCAAAGCTAAATTTGAAAAATTGACTGATGACTTCTATGATATTTGTCTTTATGAAGCTGTAGGTTCTGACAGATTTTCAGATATTAGCGAATTTGACTCTACTTTAAGCGAAGCAGATAAATACGTTAAAGAACTTCTTAATAAACATATAGAAAGTGTAATTAATTTAATTGCCGATAATTTTAATGTAAATTATTTCTTAACAGAATCTCAAACAGATAAAATTGCAGATTCAGTTTATGATTCAATTAATGATTTTTTTGGGAGTACTAAGGCAATTGAAAATGCTTTGTTATATTTGTATAAAAACAATAAGAATTTAAAATTAGCTGATATTTTGGGAACAGGCACCAGCGGTATAGTAATTGATAACTCTGTAAAAATGTTTGTGGATATTGCTATAGATGATGTTGGTGATTATAAAATAGTTGAATTAGCAGGGTTTAATGAAGCAATCAGTGAAAGCTTAAATATTTTTTATGATAAACAAATTAAAGATATTATTAATATTAACGGAGAAGAGATAAATTCTTTTATTTCATCAGTGATAAGCAAAGACCATAATGCTGTTTATAAAATTTGCCAATCATTGTTTTCATACGGCAGAACCTTAAATAAAAGTATATATACGCTGTTAGATCCTTCCTTAGAAAATAGTCTAAAAATGTATATTGAACATAACTTGCCTTATGTAACAGATAAATTAGTAAGCTATGTTAAAAAAAACAGCGTGTTTATTGACATAATTATTGAAGATTCAATAGAAGAGGTAATAAAAGAGTCGGAAGGCTTAAGGGTAAAGCTTCTTTCTACAATTAAAAATGCTTATTTTAATAATCTAAGCAAAAAATATAATATTGTTGATAAAATAATCTCATTTATCAGGAAGTCTTCTCAGTCTGAAAAGTTAAGCATTAATATCAGTAAAATGATAATTGAGCGTTTAAACAAGATTACCCTTGCCGATATAATCAGAGAAGCAGAAAATAATAATTTCAGCGCTGATAAAGCTTATGACAAAATAATAGCTTTCATAAACAAGAACGGTACTGCAATAATGAATAATGCAGAACACTATATTTCGGAGCTAAGTGTTAGGGATATTCTGCCAATGGTTAATTTACCCGCAGAAAAAATATTATCTTCAAAAACAGCAAAGGAAATATTAAAAGACAAATCCATTGATTTTATTGAATATATACTGTCAAAAGAATTAAATATTTTGATTTTTGAAGAGAACTTGGATGTATTTATTAATAATACAGCCAATTATTTAAAAATAAAGTTTAATCAAAATAAAAAATCAATTAAAAGTTTAATAACAGACATAATTAAAAATATTAAAATAGATGAAAAGATATTAAAAAAGCCTGAAGTTACTGATTTTATCGAAAAAGAATCCTATAATAAATATATTGAAGTAGTTTCTAAATTAAAAGATATTAAGCTGTCTTTAGCAATAGATAAATTAAATTCCATAGAAAATATATCAAAAAACAGTTCAGAAACTCTTCAAAAATTTATGATAACCAATACGGATACAATTTTGAAAGGTTCTATAAAGAGTATTGTTACAGATAATTTAAATAAGCTAAGCGATGATGAGTTGATTTCATTTGCCAATGATTTTATAGGCAGAGAATTGAAACCCATAATGTATTTTGGCGGAATTTTAGGGGTTATTGCCGGCTTAAGTTTAGCTGTATTTCAGAATTCTCCTCTCAGCCCCGGTGAAATAAATATAGCCAACATGGTAACATATGCTTTTGTAGGCTATATAACAAATGTAGTGGCAATAAATATGATTTTTAAGCCCTATAAGGAAATAAAATTTTTGTCAAGGATACCCTTTTTACGTAATTTTTCCCTTGGATATATTATTAAGAATCAAAAAAATTTTGCCAAAAGTACTGCTCATTACATTGACAGCAGTCTTTTAAGCAAAAAAAGCATAAATGAACTATTTGAAAAGCATAAAAATAACATCAAAAAAGGTTTTATAGAAAATATTAGCGAAAATGATTATCAAACACTTAGTAACTTGCTAATAAAAAACAGAGAAGGCACAATAGACGGAACCTATAATTTTCTTAAAAACAAGGTTTTGAAAAATTTAAATGAATTCACCAATTATCTATATGAAAAAATTTCTCAAACAAAGTTTTCATCATTAATTACTGATGGAAATATCAACAGTTTAAGCAGGCTTGCTTGTGAAAATTTTAAAAAATCAAAAAAACTAAGCACTAAAATTTACACACTTATCAGCTCGGGTAGAAAATTACAAACATTAATCCCAATTGATTTTGTAATTGGCATTTTATATAGTCAGACTGCAAAGTGCTATGATAAAGCAATTAATTACCTTAAGCCTGATAAATTTAAAGGAGAAATTTTAAAATATAATGTCAAATACAAATATTATACAAGCAGGAGCATACAAGATATATTTAACTTGAATGATGAAAAATTGTCTTTAATTTCAGAAAAGATTAATGAAATTATTTTATCTGAAAGCTTTATAGATAATGTTTCCTTCTCAGCTGTCAGTTTACTTAACAAGTTATTTGATAGAAACAAAACCTTCGAAGAATTGTTTGATGGGAATGTCAAAAAATACTTAGATAAAAACCTTTCTCATCTTCTTGATAATTATATTAGCAAAATTAAAGACAGCTTTATAGAAAGCAAAAATAGTATATCTGCATCAGTTAGGGCTGAATTTAAAAATAACCTTGGCTTTATTGAAAGAGGCATGTTTTCCTTTATAGGAGGAGACGAAATAATCGATGAAATTATTACTAAAATAATGACCGATAAACTGCCAAAATTTATGGATGCAAAAAATGAGGAAATAAACAGTATTATAACTGATTTAATAAATGAGAAATTTTATAAGGCAAAGGTTGAAGTTTTATATGCTAAATTAAACAGCTTACAGATAAACGAAATGGTTGAAAATTATTTAAGCATAAATAGCGAAAAAATTAAAAACAAAGTAAATAATATAATAATTGAACTTTACAAGAAAACCAAAAATAAAGATATAAACAGCATATTAGAATTCTTTTACTTAAATGATTTAGGTAGCTTTGTTGACGTCTATGAGGCTGAAATAAATACATTTGCAAATATATTACATTCAAATTTAATAAGAAATAAAAATGAAATAGATAAAGAAGCTTCTTCTTTTATAAATTATACTGCTGAAGAATTGAATTTAAAATTCAGCGATATTTTTGATTATGTATCGTTAGGTGATATTGATAAAATTATAAAGAATTTAACTGATGTACTTAACAAGCATGACCAAATCGATAAAATTATAAAATGCTTCATGAAAGATTATAAAAACTACCACAGTATGGTTCATTTGAATTATTTTATAGATTGGGATGAGTTTGCAAGTTCTACCGAAAGATTTTTAAATAATTTATTAATGAATGTTGATACTGAAAAAACAATAAAGCAGATTTTGTATTCTATTATAAATGAAGCTACAGAATCAAATTTTTCTTTTATTGATTCTAAGTCAAAGGAACACATTGTGAATATTTTTGTTGACTCAAGCATTGAAAGTCTTCGAAGGAACTTGGATGAAATATTGAAATCCGTCGAATTTGACAAAATTGCAGCTGAAGAAATCGAAAAAATGGAACCCGAAAAAATTCATCAAATGTTTAATTCATTTGGAGAAAGGTATTTCCGGAAGCTTATGCTTTACGGTTTCGGAGGGTTTGTATTTGGGATAAATATGTATGTTGGATTTGCTTTAACAGGGCTAAAAATAGTGTCTGAAAAATTTAAAAACGATCGTTAAGCACAGAGGGGGCAGACCTTGTAAGATAAGGTCTGCCCCCGGAATTTTATTCAGAAGCTTCTTCTTTGGAACTCTCGGTAGTCTGAGGCATGCTTCCCAGTATATTTGAATTATCAAATACAAATTTTTTTAGAGTATAATCAACTAAACTTGAGTAGCGTTGAATTTCAGCACCTGCCAATCCTTCATTCGCATTTAAAACATCTAAAGTGGTAGCCATTCCGTTATCAAAAAGCAATTTATTGATTCGTGAAGCTTCTTTAGCGATTTCCAAAGTTTTATCAGCATTTATTAATGCCCTTTCGGCTTTTACCAAGTTTAAATGCTTGCTTCTTATATCAAGTTCCACATCCTTATAAGCTTGGGGAACACTTAGTTCAGCATCTTTGAGCTTTTCAATAACAAATTTATATTGTCTTAAGTTTGAAGTGTAATAGGCTTTATAAGCATGAGTTTCAATTTTTTGAAGCTCTAAGTCATTTTCTGCTGTAAGTATTTCAATTCTTTCTTCAAAAGCCTTTTTTATAGCTTCATCAAGATTTACTTCTTTTGTTGGAATATAAGTTAATTCAGTATCTGTTAATACTATCTTGCTGTCCAATGGCAAATTTAACAGATTCAAAAAATTTAGCTTAAATAGATTTAAATCATCTACAGCTGAATCTAAATCCGTCTTTGCTTTTTGAACAGCCATTTCAGCATTTAATACTTCTGCCTTTGTTGCTGAGCCATTATTAAATTTTAAATTGACTACTCTAAGCTGTTCATTTGCACTGTCTAATTTAATTTGGTTAATTCCAACTGTCTTTTCTAGCAATACAACACCATAATATAATTCTCTTACACCCTTTTCAATGTTTAAGAGTAATGTTTCTCTGCTTTTATTTAGCTCTATTGTCCTTAAATCTGCTGTTTTTGAATAAAAATCATTCTTGGCTAGTATAAGCTCTAAATAATTCAAATTACTTGCTCCTTGTTCTAAGGGCATAGTAGTTATTAACTCATATAGTTCTTTTGCACTGTTGCCCGCGCTTTTCGCATCCTGCAGCTGTCTAATCCAATCATCTATCTTCCACATTTCTCTGCTGCTATCCGTTGCCAGTTTGATTGCATCATCCATGGACAGTTCCAACACTTCACTTTCTTCCATATCTACTGTCCTTGCTTCTACCGGTCCGGTCTCTTCTGTTTCTACACTAAGTGCTGTTTCTTCAACTCCGGCAAAAGTAGTGAATGTGCTTAATATAAGCATTATAACCATTAATAATGATATTTTTCTTTTCATTTTTCCCTCCTATTTGTAATCTCTTGTTTAACTGATATTCCATTGTACAATAAATCAAAAATTATATCATCTTCTTCGATTTCATTCTCCTTATTATGAGATTTTAATCTTGAATATTGACTCATAGTACCAACAAGCATACATGCTATGATTTCGGATTGAGTATTATTTACAACTACACCTTCATCCTTGCCTTGGTCAATTATAGCGCATATTAAACTATACATTTCAAAAATTTTGCCAACTATGGTCTTGATTGTTTCTTCCGATATAATGTTTTTGTTGGATAAGATATTTTCTAGGGTAATATCTGATTCCATCTTAAGATTTTCGTTGAATAAAATCAACAGCTTATTATGAAATGTATCTTTTAAGTCGGAAATATTTTTTATTTTATCGATTATTTCATCCACATATTCGATACATCCTTCATCAAATATGTCTTGCTTATTTTCAAAATACTCATACAAGGTTCCTTTTCCGACTTTTGCGTCTATTGCTATATCTTCCATTTTAGTATTGTGAAACCCTTTATCTTTGAATAAAGCCATAGCGGATTTTAGTATATCCTGCCGCTTCTGATTTTTTTCTTCCATGATACCTCCAGTGCTTACTGCATTTGCTCCCTTAGATCTTTTTTTATCTTTCTTTTGAAAAATTCTGTAATATCATCAAATATTGTATACATAACAGGAACTATCACTAATGTTAAAACTGTGGACAGGGACAAGCCTCCGATTACAACAACACCCATGGATTGTGTAAGTTCAGCCCCCTCGCCTATACCAAGCGACATGGGTACCAGTCCCAAGATGGTTGTCAATGCAGTCATCATGATTGGACGTATTCTTATGGGGCCTGCTTTCATTATTGCAGCAGTCCTGTCTTCGCCCCGTCTTCGCCTGATGTTTATATAATCAACCAATACTATTGCATTGTTAACAACAACTCCTACCAAAATTATCAAGCCTATTATGCCTATTACATTGAGAGGAAGTCCTGTAATAAACAGTCCTATAAATCCTCCGGACAAGGCCAAAGGAACCGAAAACATAATTGACAAAGGCTGAATCAATGATTCAAACTGTGCTGCTATTATCATATATACCAATGCAATTGCCATCAGCATTACCAGGAATAAGTCTGTAAAAGTTTCCTCTATCTGCTCTATTTCTCCGCCAAATATATAGCTGTAGCCAAAGGGCATTTCATATTCTTTTAAAAGCTCTTCTATTTCCACGGAAGCAGATTGAACATCTCTTCCGACAACGCTGCCCGATACGGTTAAAACCCTGACCTGGTTTTCCCTTAGTATGCTTATGGGACCTTTTTCAACCTTTATATCAGCAACTTCCGACAGGGGTACGCTGCTTCCCATAGGTGTTTCAACAGGCAGCATTTCTAAATATGAGATGCTTTCTCCGTAAATATTATCTCCTTTTAAGACAACATCTATTTCATCACCATTAACCTTAAACTTTGTAACATTTGAGCCGGATAGTGCATTTGCTATTGAGCTTCCGATTTGAGCGGTTGTTAAGCCGTATTGAGATGCAATACCTCTGTCCGCGATTATTTGGACTTGAGGAATCCCGTCTTCGTAGCTTGTAGTAACTTCTCTTGTTCCTTCAACTGTCTCAATTATTTTTTTAAAATCATCCCCGATAGCTTTTAAAGTATCTATATCATCACCCTTAATACTGATACTTATGGCTCCCGTAGACATTCCCAACATCATTGTTGAGGATTCTGCAACACTTATCTCTGCACCGGGTATATCCTTTGTCATAGCCCTTATTTCATCACTTATTTCTTTTGCGCTTCTTTCTCTTTCATCTAAGCTCTTTAACAAAACCGTTATGGTTCCGCTAGAACTGCTTCCCATGCCATACATATCCCCACCTCCTGCAGAGGTAAATACTATTTCGATTTCCGGGATTTCTGCTATTGTATCCTGAATTTCCTTCAAAAGAGAATCAATTTCCTCAATTTCAGAGCCTGCCGGCAAATTAGCACTTATATTAATCATACCTTCATCGGTTGCAGGAAAGAATTCGGCTCCAACTGATATAACCATTATTACGCTTACAACAAATAATGCTATGCTTATCAACATTGTTACTAAACGATGTTTTAAACTATAGTTTAGTATCTTTTTATAGAAAATAACTAAGGGACCTTGTTTTTTCTCCTGTGCTTCTTCAGACTCCAAATTTTTAACGGAAATCAGCTTAGATGAAAGCATTGGCACCAATGTGAGAGCAATAACCAAGGAACTTAGTAAAGCAATGGTTATGGTAAGTGAAAATTCTTTAAATACTACAGCAGCCAAGCCTCCCGTAAAGACAATGGGTAAAAATACTGCAATAGTAGTTAAAGTAGACGCAGTAACAGCCATTGATACTTCGTTTGTCCCGTCAATTGAAGCAGTGATTCTATCCATACCTAAGCTTCTGTTTCTGTAGATATTTTCCAGAACAACGATGGAGTTATCCACCAACATTCCTACTGCCAAAGCAAATGCTCCTATAGTCATCATATTTAAGGTTATGTCGGTGAAAAACAAGATTACAAATGTGGTTATTATGGAAAAAGGTATTGAAATAGCTATTACCAATGTGGTTTTGAAGCTTCGCAGGAAAACCAAAAGTATGAGTATTGCTAAGATACCACCTTGTGTTGCAGTGCTAATCAGGTTATCTATGGCTAAATTAATATAATCTGCTTGGTTAAATACAGTAACTAATTCTAAATCAGGGTATTCACCTATTAATTTTTCTATTTCTTTATCGATTGAGGCTGCAACATTGACGGTATTGGCATCAGATTGCTTCATTATGGATATCTGAACAACTTCCTTGCCGTTTAGTTTAGTAATTGATGATTGTTCCTTGCTTTTTAAATTGACATCAGCAATATCTTTCAGCCTGACAGTCCCCCCCTTCATGAGAGGTATGGGCATATTATTTATTTCTTCGACGGATTTGAATTCACCCATTGTCCTTACCGTAAGTTCATTATTTCCTTTTTTTACTGTCCCGCCGGGCATATTTAAGTTTTCAGCCCCAAGTATTTGGGCAAGATAAGAAGAACTTAAATTGTATCCTTTAATCATTTCTTCTTTTAGCATTATTTCGACTTCCTGCTCCAATCCGCCTGTTACAGAAGCAGAAGCAGTACCTTCTATTCGCTCGAATCGTGGTGATATGACATCCTCTGCTATCTTTTGGGTAGTGTATAAATCCCCTTTGCTTGAAACTGCCAATTGAACTACGGGAAGTGCATTAGGGTCCAATTTTAAGGCTAAGGGCGAGGATGTGCCTTCAGGCAAAAAACCTTTTATAATATCGACTCTTTCCCTTATTTGAAGCATTATTTCATCCATATCAGTATTAAAAGCAAATTGCATCAATAAGAGTGAATTCCCTTCACTGGAAATTGATATAATATCTTCGATGTTTTCAACCGTGGACAAAGTTTGCTCCAAAGGTTTTGATATAATATTTTCTATTTCTTCTGGTCCTGCTCCCTCATAGCTTGTTTGAACCATTACATAGGGCAGCTCCATCTGAGGAAGCAAATCAATCTGAAGCTTGCTTAAGGATACTACACCTATGACAATCACTATCAGGATTATCATTGTGATTGTAACAGGTTTTTTGACCGAGAATTTTGCAAGCATTCTTATTCACCCCTTACAACCTTTATTTTGCTGCCATGGCTTATGTAATCCTGACCTTTCACAATCACTTTATCTCCCTGTGAGAGACCCGTTTTTATTTCAATATAATCACCGGTATCAAGTCCTGTCGTAACTTCTTTTTGAAGGGCATTGTCACCCTCAGCTACAAACACATATTGTTTATCATCACGCTCTTTTACGGCTTCGGCTCTCACGGCAAAAGCATTGTCTATATTATCAGTCTGCAAATAAACCTTGGCAAACATGCCGGGTTTAATTGTACCGTTATTTTCAATTATAATACTTACAGTGTAAAGATTTGTCATAATATCTGCTGAGGAGCTTACACTGTTTATTACAGCTTGACTTTTATAATTTGCTGAACTTATTTCAACAACCGCCTTATCCCCTGTCTTCACCTTATTTACAAGACTTGCGGCTATTCCGAATTCAATGGTTACACTGTTGGAATCAACTATTGTTACAGGAGGATTAGCGGATGTTGCATACTCACCTTCAACAATGTTGATACTTGAAATTACGCCTGATATAGGTGCTTTAACTTCAGCATTTTCAAGCATGGATGCTGCATTGGAATAAGCAACCCTTGCCTGTTCAACACCCATTCTCGCAGCTTCCAACGATTCATCGGAAGCAGCTAATTTTGCCTGTTCATACTGGGTTTCAGGTACTGCCCCTTCTTCATATAACTTTTCAATTCTCTCAAGGTTATCCTTGGCACTTTGTATTTGGGCAGCAGTCACGTCAAACCCTGCTTTTGCAGCTTCATAAGAAGCATAAGCTTGATTAACCTGCTTTTCGATATCATCCTTATCCATAACAAAAAGGACATCATCTTTTACAACTATATCACCGACTTTTACATTTATTTTTTCTACCTTCCCTGCAATTAACGGAATTACATATACATCCTTGTCAGCAAATACCTTTGCTGTCATTATATTTTCTATGTATAAATTAATAGGCTTCAGTGTTTCCACTTCCACTGCAGTATAGGCTTCTTCCTCACTGACGTTTGCTTCTTGCCCCGATGTGCAGCCTGCTAGAACAAATAAGATAATTAATAATAATGTCAATATTTTTTTCAAATTACCCTCCTAAAATTAATCGACCGACCGGTCAGTTTTTAACAAAATTATATCATCGGTGAATTTCACTGTCAATAAATTAATTGCTATAATTCCTCCATTAGTATTAATATTTGATGCAAAAACAGACCTTCTTTAAGGCATTAGCCTGTAAGAAGGTCTGTTTGAAAATTGTAAATGCTATACCAGGAACTATGCTACTTCTTTATATTTTGCATTGTCATAAGATATGACTTTTGATGGGCATACTTCTTTACATTTTCCACATACCAGGCATTCACTTTTTAATATGTAGGGCACTGTATTTTTTTCTTCCAGCTTAATCGCATCAGCAGGACAATTTTTAACACAAATTCCACATTTGATGCATCCTTCTTCTGCTATAGAATATCCAAGCTTATTATTCTTAGAGAAAAGTGAAAATAGTGTACCATATGGGCATAAATATCTATGCCAGAAGGAAGGTTCAAAAAATACAGTAAGTAAAATACCAATTGCAAACAACGCAGGTAAGACAGGTAAATTCTTGCCTGTTTTTCGAACAAAAATAAATGTTATAAAAAATAGAACCAATACCCCTATTCTTGCTATATTTCCTTTTGCCCATTTTGGAGTTTTTAATCTGTTTCTTTTTCTTTTAGCGGCATCCTTGTCAATTACCTCCATTACGGTATTGATAGGACATACATACCCGCAATACAGTCTTCCCTTTACTGTAGATAGTAATAACCCTCCTAAAAACACTGCCATCCAAAGCTGAATTTTACCTAACAATATTAATGCAGCAAAGATGATTAAAGTAATAATTTGAATTGTTTTACGTTTATTTATCATTATAAACTCCCTTGATTTCAATATTATCAACGATATTATTAACAAATTCTTCAATGTAGCTCTCATTTGATTCAGGTAAATATAGAAAAGATAAGAGACTTCCCATCAATACTCTCAAGGTGTATTCCTTGTTATTAAATTTCACTCCCATCTTATCAATTGAGCTTTTTAATAAATCAAAAATCCTTTTAATGTAATTTAAATCGTTTAATTCAGGATTAACTTGATTTTCCATAAGTACCAATCTAACAACCTTGTGATATTCTGAAATTAGTTTTATTCTTTCAATAATTATATATTTTAATTTTTCCTTTGGACTTAAGTCCTTTGAAGCATCAATTGAATCTTTTAAAGTATTAACTATTATAGGTTCTATTGCTTCCATATAAATTTCTTGTTTAGAAGAAAAATATCTAAACAAGGTTACTTCGGATATATTAGCGGATTTTGCAATATCTTGTGTTGTAGTACCATTGTACCCCTTCTCCACAAATACCTCCAAAGCAGAGTTAAGTATTTGAATCCTTCTATCCTCCCTATTCATCCGAGTCCTTATTGGTTTATCCATATTACTCTCCCTATGTAAGTGTTTGCTTACATATAATATCAGCTAAGATTAAAATTGTCAAGTCGAGGATTTACTTTACGTTTTTTTATATGTTCTTGTAATTTATGGTCATAATTGATACAATTGTAATTGCCGGGAAGCCTTATATGACATACTTTACCCGGAGGATGAATATGATTAAGACATAAATAGGGATAAATCATTGCTATTAATAAAATTCTCATAAAGGAGGTGATTAGTATTAAACGAAAGATTAGCATTATTGTAGTTTTTGCATTTTTGCTAATACTCTCTGCAGGATGCCAGCAGAGTGATAAAGATATTAATGCGCTCAATGACCTAGAAATTATTAGAGCAGAAGTATGGAAGAATCAACATCCGGACATTTATGCATCTTTTATGACTAATGCTGAAATGGAAAAAACCACATATGGAGGCTCTGTGCCTGTTGACTACCTTGAAGAATTCCCTAATCTTAAGATTTTTTACGATGGATATGGATTTAGCAAAGAATACTTAAGAGCAAGAGGTCATATTTATGCTTTGGAAGATGTGATTAATACTTCCAGACCAAAAGGAGGAGCCAGCTGCTTAGCTTGCAAAGCCGCAGATTTTAATGTACAGCTTACCAATGAAGGTGAAGGTTTAAACAAGATTCCATTTGTTGAATTTGTGGAAGCAAATCCTGAAATGGAAGGTATCAGCTGTTATGACTGTCACAGAAACACTCCCGGAGAAGTAAAAATAACAAGAACACATTTCACACAGGGTTTAACTTCTGTTGAAGAGGAAAAGTCAGGAAATTTAGCTTGCGCACAGTGTCATGTAGAATATTATTTAGATCCTGATACCAATAAAGTAATTTTACCTTGGCATAAGGGAATAGATACAGATGACATGATTGAGTACTATGATGAAATAAACTTTAGGGATTATGAACATCCGACTACAGGAGCACAAATATTAAAAGCACAGCATCCTGAATTTGAAACCTTTAAAGGAAGTATACATGATGCTCAAGGTTTAACTTGCATTGATTGTCACATGCCTAAAATAGCGGGAGAAAAAAACCTCAGATCTCATCAATGGACTAGCCCGCTTAAATCAAAAGAAGGATTGACTCAATCTTGCATCCCTTGTCATGGTGGAGAACCGGAAGCCATCATAAGCAAGGTAGAAGGAGTTCAAGAATCAGTCTACAAGAAAACTAATGAAGTAAGTGATGAGCTTTTAGCTTACATCCATCGATTAGGGAAAGCTGTTGAAACTGGAGATGTGCCTGACGAAATTATAGAACAGCTGAGAGACATCCATAGAAATGCACAATTTAAGTGGGACTTTGTCTTTGTTGAAAATAGTGAGGGATTCCATAACTCTCAAAAGGCACATAAGGACCTGGATAGTGCACGTGAATTAATTACAGAAGGAATAGCAATTTTAGAAGAATATGAGAAATAAAAGAAATCCTTCACCTACCTTCCGGATGACATAATCATCTTAGCGAGGTGAAGGATTTTATTAATATGCTCTTGCCGCGTAAATCATGTGTTTTGCAGGTTTCCCGCAAATGTGACATTTGTCTCCTAAGTTTTCCTGTTCGAAAGGAATACATCTTATTGTTGCTCCGGTTTCTTCTTTTAACTTATCTTCGCATTCCCTTTCACCGCACCACATCATTTTTGCAAATCCGGGGCGGTTAGGCAAATCTTTTTTGTACTGCTCATAGTCTTTTACTATATAAGTATGGGCTTCTCTGTGAGCCTTTGCTTTTTCAAATAAATCTGTCTGCATTGTATTTAGGATTTCAGCAATTTTGTCATCAATATTGTCAAGTGATAAAACTTCTTTCTCCAATTTATCTCTTCGAACTGCAACAGCCTGGTTGTTTTCTATATCTCTGGGGCCTATTTCAATACGTATGGGATAACCCTTCATTTCGTATTGATTGAATTTCCAGCCGGGTGAATATTCCGTATTATCGTCAAGTTCGACTCTTATTCCTTTCGCTTTTAATTTATCATATAATTCGTTTGCTTTTTCCAAAACGCCTTCTTTCTTTTGAGCTATTGGAATTATCACAACCTGAACAGGCGCCATTTTAGGTGGTAATACTAAGCCTCTGTTATCGGAATGAACCATTATTAAACCGCCGATAAGCCTGGTTGAAATACCCCATGAAGTATGATAGGGATATTCTTCATGTCCTGTTCTACCCTGGTATTTAATTTCAAAAGCTTTAGTAAAATGCTGTCCTAAATTATGCGAGGTTCCTGCTTGAAGTGCCTGACCGTCATGCATCAATGCCTCCATAGTGTATGTGGCATGTGCTCCGGCAAATCTTTCCTTGTCGCTTTTTTGTCCTATTACAACGGGCATAGCCATTAAGTCTTCTGCTACCTGCCTATATATATCAAGCATTTGTAAAGTTTCTGCTTGGGCTTCCTCTTCTGTTTCGTGGAGAGTATGGCCTTCCTGCCATAAAAATTCCGATGTCCTTAAAAAAGGCCTGGTTGCTTTCTCCCACCTTACAACACTACACCACTGGTTATATAAAAATGGCAGGTCTCTATATGAATTAAGCCATTTTGCATACATGTGACATATAATTGTTTCTGATGTAGGTCTTATCACAAGCCTTTCTGCCAACTCCTGACTTCCACCGTGTGTAACCCAGGCGACCTCGGGAGCAAACCCTTCAACATGTTCCTTTTCCTTATTTAATAAACTTTCAGGAATTAATAGCGGGAAATACATATTTTTATGTCCTGTTGCTTTAAATTTAGCATCGGCATATTCTTGAATCCTTTCCCACAAGGCATACCCGTATGGTCTTATTACCATAAAACCTTTTACCGGTGAATAATCAACTAACTCATTTTTCATTATTACATCTGTATACCACCTGCTAAAGTCTTCCTCCATAGGTGTTATTTCTTTTACAAATTCTTTTTCCTTCTTAGCCATTTTTTCTCCTTTCAAATAAAAACCGCCTCTTAAATCAAGAGGCGGATATCCGCGGTACCACTCTAATCGCTGCCAATTAATAAACAGCACTCATTTATATAAGGGATTGCCCTTTGAGTTGTTACCCTCAAATACTCCAAGGCGGGTTCAAAATACATTGGGTCGAAAATCTTCCACCGCTGATTTTCTCTCTAGAGACCGTGCAAATTTACTATTCCTCTTCAACGTAATTATTAATTTGTATACATAATATAAAAATTTATTATTTTTGTCAACAGCTTTTAAATATTTTTTTCAAAAGGTTGAGAGCTCTTCATTGCGCCAGAATAACAGGTTTAGTGGAAGTAAACAGTAACTTTTGGTATATAAAATTCAAATATGAAAATTCTTCAAAAGTTATCTTGAAATTCCAATCCCCTGACTGTATAATTAATGTAGGTCTTAACATAAAAGAAGGAGGAAATTTTAATGAAAAAGGTATTAAGTTTAGTTTTAGTCGTATTACTGATTCTAAGCAGTTTTAGCTTTGCTTTTGCAGAAGATGCTGAAACCGTGAAAATTACTATTATCCACACTAATGATACCCATGCAAGATTAGTGGGATCTGACTCTCAAATAGGCTTTGCCAAAATAGCAAGTCTTATTAAGGAAGCCAAGGTAGCAAATCCCAACACATTGGTTCTTGATGCAGGGGATACCCTCCATGGTATGCCTATTGTAAATATCTCCAAAGGCGAAAATGCAATTAACGTATTGGAAGCAGCAGGCTATGATTACATGACTTTAGGAAACCATGACTTTAATTACGGCAAGGACAGGTTGCTCGAATTAAGAGATATGGCCAAGATAGGTATGTTGAGTGCAAATGTTGTTGACGAAGAGGGAGAATATCTTTTTACTCCTTACGTTATTGAAGAAATAGGCGGTGTTAAGGTTGGTATTTACGGCCTTTCTACTCCTGATACGGCATTTCTTGCAAATCCTAAATATATGGAAGGTTTAACATTTAAAGATCCTATAGAAGTATCAAAAGACATGGTACAAGAACTCGAAGGCAAGGCTGATGTTATAATTGCATTGGCACATTTAGGACTTGATGAAAGTTCGGTTGTAACATCAAAGGCTTTAGCCCAAGCAGTAGAAGGAATCGACCTGATTATTGACGGACACAGCCATTCATTGTTAGAGGCCGGTCAATTAGAAAATAATACTTTGATCGTACAAACCAAAAATTACGGTGAAAATTTAGGTTATGTTGATATTGAAGTTTTAAACGGTGAGGTTACCGGTATATCAGCAAGACTTCTACCTGTAGCAGACACTGCAGAAGTTGTTCCTGATCCTGATTTAGCAGCATTTATTGATTCAATTGACCCGAGGAAAGACCCCGCATTTAATGAAGTAATAGCAACAACAGATGTATATTTAGACGGCGTGAGAGAAAATGTGAGAACTAAGGAAACAAATCTTGGAAATCTTTCAGCCGATGCAGCAAGGGCTGCAACAGGTGCTGATATTGCGTTCGTAAACGGTGGAGGCATCAGAGAAGATATACCTGTAGGTGATATAACAAAAGCTAAGATAGCAGCTATATTCCCCTTTGGAAACACAATTGAAGTGAAGAAAATTACAGGTGCAGACCTGAAAGCAATGCTTGAATGGTCCGTAAGCGATTATCCTGCCGCAAAGGGAGCCTTCCTGCAGGTAAGCGGAATGGAATTTACATTTGACCCTGCTCAGCCGGTGGATTCCAAGGTTGTAGAAATAAAAGTAGGCGGCGAGGAATTTGATGAAGCTAAGGAATATACGGTTGCAATAAACGACTATATGTCAGTTGGCGGAGACGGTTATGCAATGCTGGCTAAATATGATGTTCTTGCTATATACGGCACCTATGAAGAAATCGTCATAGATTATATTGCAACTAACGGAACTGCAGGCAGTGAAGTTTCAGGAAGAATTAAAGTGAAGGAAACTGTTGTTGAAGAACCTGCTCCGGTTGAACCCGAGCCCGAAGAACCTGCTCCGGTTGAACCCGAACCGGTTGAACCTGAACCGACTCCGGTTGAACCCGAACCGACTCCGGTTGAACCTGCACCCGCTCCAGAAGAAGTAATTTACATAGTAGTTCCCGGGGATGTTTTGTGGAAAATAGCGGCTCAATATGATTTAACTTATCAGGAGTTAGCTGAATATAACAATATTGCGAATCCTCATTTAATTTATCCGGATCAAGTTATAAAAGTACCAACTAAGTAACATGAAATATGGCAATGAGGCCTTGTTATATAACAAGGCCTCATTTTATTATCCCATACCATTCCTTTTTACTTTTACCTATTCATATATTCTTATTTACATACTTTCTCATTTACCTATAAGTTTGCACTTATAGTAAAAACCGTCATTTCAGGTATTGCCATAAACCGCATTGGTATAGTTGATGTTCCCAGTCCTACATTGACGTATATTTTAGTCTGCCTATAGTTATCAATCTCATACATTCCTCTTATGTATTTTTGTGCCAAAGGCGGAGTGTAATTGATGAAGGGCAGATTAACCTGACCTCCGTGACTGTGACCGGTTAAAAATAAATCCACATTATATTCTAAAAAATACTCTGCTACATCCGGTTCATGACTTAATATTATGTTATAATAATCTTCATCCAAGAATCTGACTATTACTTCTTTGTCAAGTGTACCAAAAATCGAATCATCCATTCCTATTAAATTTATATTGTGTCCTTCTATTTTTGTATTTTCATTTAGAAGTATTTGAAATCCGCTGTTCTCCATTATTTGCCTATAGGCTCTTTTCGCGCCTCCCCCGTAATCATGGTTTCCATAAACGGCATATTTCCCTAAAGGTGCATTTATGCTGTTTAAAACTCCCCATATTTCATATATCTTGTCTTTATTATCGTATTCATTGTATTTATCTATCAAATCGCCTGTAAAAACTACTATATGAGGATTTTGGACATTTATCTTATCAACTGCCTTTTTCAAATGATTTACATCAAAAAATTCAGATATATGGGTATCTGAGAATTGTACTATTTTTATATTATCATCTATAAAATTACTGTATATATTTTCATACTTAACTGTTAATAACACCGGTTCAATTACTCTTGCATATGAATAAAAAATTATTGTACCCAAAAATAAAAAACCAAGCAATTTTGAAAATAATTTCACTTCTACTCCCAACAATATTGTAATTTTTATTTTGTCAAGCTGAGTAAAACTAAAAATTTCAGAATGACGTTAGCTGAATCCTCAGAATGACATACTATATGTATATGGAGTATATCAAATTTTTGCAAAAAAATATAGCGAAACTTCCAATAATTTTAATATCTCAGCTTCACTATTAAGAAAACCCTATCCAATTCTTGTTTCCATATCATCACAAATGTAAAATTCAACATTATTAGTAAGAATATCAATATAATTAAAAGACACAATTCTTTTATAATCTCGTTTTTCAACAAAAACTGTAAAAATTGAAGGGTAAGTATCCAAAATTACTCCTTCACTAAATTGAGACCTGCTTTTACCTTTTTTTATTTTGAATTTTACCTTTTTCCCAACACAGTCTTCAACTGCTCCTTTGACCCTTGTAACAGAACTTGTTGGCAAATAATCACCTTCTATACTAAATTTAATGAAAAACAGCAAAATACTATTCATTTATTAATATCTTTTCCATTAATTCAAAAATTATGTGCATTATCTTTAAATGGACTTACGGATGTAGGGGGCACACCTTAAAAAATGAATAACACCCGGTTTTCATCAGTTCCACACCAGAAAACCGGATGTTATTCATTCATGGCTTCAATTTCTGTTTTTGGGGGAATCACCTCTTCCTTAGTAACTTATGATTCATTTAATTTATACCCAATATTATTAATTTTAATCATAAAAGCTGATAAAATTTTTAAATGATTACATTTTTCGTTGTTAATCAAAATATTATGTTATATAATGTTGAAAAACTTAAGGACGGATTTTATGAAATTAAACTCATACGGTAAGATTAATTTATTTTTAGATATTAAAGGAAAACTAGAAAACGGTTATCATGCTTTAAAGACTGTTATGCAGTCTATTGATATTTATGATGAAATAATTCTTACTCCCATAAAGGAAAATAAAATTATTATTGAGTGCTCTGATCCTTCAATACCTATTAATGAAAATAATACATGTTGTAAGGCTGCAATCTTATTAAAGAAGACATATGATATAAGTACAGGCATTTATATAGATATCATAAAAAAAATTCCTGCAGGGGCAGGCATGGCAGGCGGCAGTTCAAATGCAGCTGCAGTAATAAAGGGCTTAAATGAATTATGGAAGCTGAATTTATCTCAAGAAGAAATGTGCGGCATTGGAGCGCAAGTCGGCGCAGATGTGCCCTTTTGCTTACTAGGAGGTACTTGTCTTGCAGAAGGAATCGGTGACAAAGTTACTGTCTTAAATGACTTTCTATGGAATAATATATTATTGGTTAAGCCTGAATTTTCGATTTCAACTGCTTTTGTTTATAAGAACCTTGATCCTAAATACTACAATTCTTATGCGGATAATAAGATGCTGTTACATATATCATTGAAAAATTATATGTCAGCAGCAAATTGTCTTTCAAATACACTGGAAAAGGTTGTGGAAAAATTCCATCCGGAAATCAAGGACATTAAGAGATTATTGATTGATTTGGGAGCGGTATCCTCCATAATGACAGGTTCAGGTTCAACAGTATTCGCTTTGTTTAAAGATAATGATTCTCTAAATAAGGCATATCAAATTGCTTCAAATATTTATCCTTTTACATTTAAAACAAAGGCCAGTAAGTATGGAGTTAAATTTATTGATTGAATATGTATATAGTTGGGTATCTAGTAATTCATAAAGGAGACTACTATGAAAAAAATACTGATTATTATTTTATCAATTGTATTGATAACAGGATGCACGAATAATTCCTACCTTGCTCCGCAAGATGAAGCGCAGGATTCCGTTAATGATGAGCAAGAAACCGAAAATGAAGAAATAAATAATGAAGCCCAAAACTCAAATGAGCCTTTAATGGCACCGGATTTTGAGCTGGAAGCTTTGGACGGCTCGGTTATTAAACTAAGTGAAATTAGAGATAAGAATGTACTTATCAACTTCTGGTATACAGGATGTACCTTTTGTGTAATAGAAATGCCTGATTTGCAAAAGCTTCAGGAGGCTTACCCGGATGACCTTTTGTTATTGGCAATCAACGTGGGTGAGAGTAAGGAAGTAATCGAAGATTTTATGAATGAGAACAAGCTGAATTTTACGGTTTTATTAGATGAGGATATGCAAGTAGCTTACGATTACGGTATTCGTTCCTTTCCCACTACTATTGCCGTAAACAAAAATGGAGAAATTGTAAGCGGCTTTATTGGGATGCTCACTTATGAGCAAATGGAAAAGCTATATAGTTTTTTTGAATAGATTATGCTCGTCATCCTGAACGATAGAGAGGATCTCATGAGATTTTTTATTGCGTTCAGAATGACACCCTGCGGGTCATTCATAGCCTCCCTTTTATTCTCTTAATCAGCACAGGGAGGATTTCTTTTACATCTCCTACAATTCCGTAATTCGCTACCTTGAATATAGGGGCATCCGGGTCTTGATTTATTGCTATGATAGTTTCAATATCAGCAAGTCCCGCCAAATGCTGAATTGCTCCCGATATGCCGCAGGCAATGTAAACCTTGGGAGCTACGGTTTTTCCCGTCTGCCCTACTTGTCGGCTGTAGGGCATCCATCCCATATCAACAACCGGTCTTGAAGAGCCTAATACTCCCCCCAATGCATCTGCCAATTCCTTGGCAAGCTGAATATTTTTGGCACTTCCAACACCTCTTCCTACGCTTACAATTATTTCTGCATCAGACAAACTCAGTCCATCTGAATTATCTATATTTCTAATTAATTTTACAAACCCTCCTATGGGTTCTCTGTGTATCTTGGTAATCTTACCCTTCCTTTCATAATCAGGCTCCAAGGGTTTAAAAACTTTAGGTCTGACTGTTGCCATCTGAGGACGATTGTTGGGGCAGACTATTTCAGCCATTAAGTTTCCTCCGAAAGCAGGTCTTGTCTGCACCAAAAGTTTCTCTTCATCAATATTCAGCCCTGTACAGTCAGCAGTTAGTCCGGTTTTCAAGGATGAAGAAATATATGGTGCTAAGGAGCGGCCTTTTGAAGTTGCCCCCACCAATACTATTTCCGGCTTGTATTCACTGATAAGGGCTGTCATTGCTTCTCCGTATATCTGGTCATTGAAATCATTCAGCCAATCTTCATCCATGACAAGGACTTCATCGGCACCATAAGCAAGAAGCTCATGAGCAAGAGACTCAATATTATGTCCGAGTAAAACTGATGAAACTTTAGTATTAAGCATTGAAGATAACTCTTTAGCTTTTCCCAAAAGCTCCAAAGAAACAGTTTTTAATTTACCGTATCTTTGCTCGGCAAATACCCATATTCCTTTATATTCACTTAAATCTGAACTTTCTCTTTCATCTCTTTTGAAATCTATGGCATTAAATTTGCAGCTTTTATAGCAGGCACCGCATAATGTGCACCTATCTGTAATTTCTGCCCTTTTTTCAATAACTTCTATAGCTCCAAAGGGGCATACACCAACACATATTTTGCAGCCCACACATTTATCCTTAATAATATTAATATCAGCCATTACTTCACTTCCATTCTCAAGCTTAGCAGTATTTCGGATAACTTATCCGCTTTTTCTTCAACAGTGCCTTCAATCAATATATTATTCACTTTATGAACAGGCACAAATGTTTTTCTCACCTGAGTAGGGGAGCCCTTAAGCCCTGTCCTGTTTTCCTCAGCTTCAACATACTGAAAATCAACAATTTCAATTATTGATTTCTTGGCAGTTTTCATACTTTTAATTGATGGAAGTCTAGGCATATTGATTTCTTTTACCACTGTAATCAATGCCGGCAATTTTATTAAAATTTCTTCATATCCATCATCCGTAATTTTAAGGCAGTGCATTTTATTATTATTTATTTCAATTATCCTGCTGATATCCGTGGCATAGGCAATGTTCAGGGTCCTTGCAAGGCTTGGTCCCACTTGGGCAGTATCACCATCTGTAGCTTGCCTGCCGCAAATAATCAGATCGTATTCTCCGATTTTTTCAATTCCCTTGCTTAGAGCATAAGCTGTGGCTAAAGTGTCAGCACCTGCAAACTTTCTATCAGTCATAAGTATTCCTTTGTCGATTCCTAACGATATTGCTTCCTTAAGCATTTCTTGGGCTGCAGGAATACCCATGCTTATACCGTAAATAAAAGCTCCGCTTCTTTCCTTGATCCGTACCGCCTCTTCAATGGCATAGGTGTCAAAGGGGTTTATAATAGCAGGAACATTTTCTCTTATGATGGTGTTTGTTAGGGGGTCTATTTTCACTTCATTTGTTCCCGGAACCTGCTTTACGCATACAATAATTTTCATTGGTCACCCTCCACAAATTCAAAAATAGTTCCTCTGTTTAGAATTTGCGCAGGGTCAAATATTTTCTTTATTTTTCTCATTTCATTAATCTCTTCTTCCTTATACATTTTTTTAAGGAAGGGAACTTTCAATTTCCCCACTCCATGTTCGGCAGATACGGCTCCTCCCATGGCTGCAACTTTTTCTGCCCAAACTAAAAAGAGTTCCTTTCCTTTTTCATATTCATCCATATTCCCGGGAATTATGTTAACATGAAGGTGATTGTTGCCGATATGACCAAAAATGACAGCATTAAGGTTGTTTTCTCTTATACCTTCATTGTACATTTTCATAACATCCTTTAATTTATTATCCGGTACTGACATATCAGTACCTAATTTGGTTATTCTATCATCTGATTTTTTTATTTCGTCAATTTTCAGGTTTACGCATTCAGGACATGCATGCCTGAAGTCATGAAGCTTTTCAAGATTAACTAAGTTATATGCAACCCAAGTTTCATCCTCATTTCCGCCCAAGGCATTTATAACTTCCCCTAATTTTTCAACTTCTCCCCATACCTTATCATTTGAATCACTTTCTACTTCAACATACACTGCAGTATGATAGCTGTCCTTGAGCTCCTGTATATTTGAAAATTCAGCTGTTTTTTGCTGTTCTCTGAGCATGTTAAGAGCATTATGAGAGAAAAATTCTATTGCTGAAGGATTCAAGTTCAGACTAATATTATCTATCTTGACTTCTTGTCTAAGAGCTCTCACCAAATCCAAAGCCCTGTCTTCATCAGGCATAAAAATTGTAATCCCCCAATTAACATCTAAAGTTTTGCTAAGTTCAAGTTCAATTTCGCTTATGATTCCCAAGGTACCATCAGAGCCTATGAACAAATCAATCATATCCATATCCGGCATATTGTAATAACCTGAGGTATTCTTCTTTACATCAGGCATTCTGTATTTTGGAAGTTTGCCCTTAATTTCCCTGCCGCCCTCGGTAATCAAGGAAAATCTATTATCTGAGGCAATATATTGCCCCCTCTTAAGAGCTAACACATCTCCATCTGCCAAAACAAGTCTCAACCCTGATATGTGGTCACGAGCTGAACCGTATCTGTAGCTTTTGGCACCGGAAGCGTTGCAAGAAGCTATGCCCCCAATTGATGCAGAGCTTTCAGTTGGGTCAGTGGAATAAAACCACTGTCCTTTTTCCATGTGTTTTAATGCATCAACTGACTTATCATCCCAATCAGTTACAATAAATGATTTATTGGCTATATATTTTCTTAATTCAGACAGAAGGACTCCCGGTTGAACCGTAAGAAAAAATCTGTCTTCCTTTTTATCATATCTTGCACCCGTAACCTTATTCATTTTGCTTAAATTTATTATGTGTCCCTCATGTGGAACTGCTGAAGCCGCAAGACCTGTCCTAGCTCCCTGTGTAGTTATAGGAATGTTTTTGAGGGACATTTCCTTAACACTGAAAATTATTTCAGCCTCGGTATTTGGAAATATTATACTTTCAGCACTTCCAATCTGCCTTGACTCATCTCTTAAATATTCTGCGTACATTTTATTAAATGTCTTGTCCATGCTCCACCTCACTAAGGAGGACACTAATGTCCTCATACCACTATCGGTGTGTTTATTTGTCTTTTAACGAATAATTTATCACATATTATCATTATAATCAACATGAAAAAAGAGGGCAATGCCCTCAGAATAACAAATCTCTATAACAATTCTTTCATGCAACTTATGACATAATCTATATCTTCCTTTGATACTCCTATATGTGTAACAAAGCGGTATTCACCGTCTTCAAGTCCATTTATTTTAATATTTTTTTCATAGAGCTTTTCAATAAGAACACTTTCTTTTATTATATCTTCTCCCATTTCGAAGAATACCATGTCAATGTCTAATCTATCTCTTTTTACATTAACTCCGGAAAGTTTTGAAAGCTCATCAGCTAAATATTTAGCATTCTCGTGGTCTTCTATAAGCCTGTCGGTCATTTTTTCCAATGCGATAATTCCTGCAGCAGCTAATATTCCTATTTGTCTCATACCTCCACCCATTAGCTTTCTGTATTTTCTTGCTCTGTCAATAAATTCTTTGCTGCCGGCAAGCATTGAGCCTGCAGGCGCTGCTAATCCCTTTGAAAGACAGAACATTACAGAATCACAGCATGAAGTAATTTCCTTAACATCCACACCCAATGATATCGCGGCGTTAAATACTCTTGCACCGTCCATATGAACAGGAATAGAATGATTTTCTGCAATTTCTTTTATCTCTTTTAATATATCAAGGGCTACCACGGCTCCGCACCCGTGAGCATTTTCAACACATATGAGTCCTGTTTCCGGTTCATGGATATCATCAACCCTTATGGCTTTCAAAACATCCTTTGGAGACATAACTCCATTTGAAGTTTCCAAGGTTCTAAGCTGTACTCCCGCTATAACTGCAGACGCTCCTACTTCATGCAGGACAATATGATTGTTTTTTCCAACTATTACTTCATTTCCCCTTCTTGTATGTGTCATTATTGCCAATTGATTGCCGAATGTACCGCTGGGTACGAACAATGCAGCTTCTTTCCCTGCCTTTTCGGCTGCAAGCTTCTCCAATTTGTTAACAGTCGGATCATCCTGATAAACATCATCACCCACTTCTGCATTTGCAATGGCTTGTCTCATCTCATCAGTCGGCATTGTAACCGTATCACTTCTTAAGTCTATAAATTTCATACTTACCACCTTCTATTTTAGATTTTATTATTTGTGATTGCTTTAAACTTTACTAGATATCATGAAATCCTTGGCTAGCGCTCAGGATGACACCTTACTAATAGTATAACCTTTTATATGTTACTTTCAATGATTAATTTCCTTATCGGCAGTCTCCTTCACCAATACTATCTTCATATATTGCAAAATGAATATGATCTTCCCATTTTCCGTTAATCTCTAAATACCTTTTTGAATAGCCTTCCTCCTCAAAGTTCAGTTTTTTCATTACTTCCAATGATCTATAGTTTCGAGGTACCACGTTTACTTCTATTCTATGAAGTCCATAATCATCAAACATAACCTTTACCACTTCCCTGATTGCTTCTGTCATGTAGCCCTTGTTGATTTCATCACAATCCAACTTATAACCCATATAGCAGGACTTAAAGTTACCCATAACAATATTGCTTAAGCATATATTGCCTATTAATTTATTATCTTCCTTTTTAATAATCCAGAATCTTATGAGCTTTCTTCTTTTAAACATATTGTATTCATCGCTCAGCTGTCTTTTTTGATATGCTAAGGTATAGAAATCCTTTGGTCTTTTTGGCTCCCATTCCTTCAAAAAATTATGATTCCTTTTATAGTAGTCTAAAACTTGTCTGGCGTAATTTGGCTTTAGAATCTTTAAGAATAACCTGTCTGTTTCATATATTGTTTGTCTAAACATAGTATATTCCTTTCATATGTTTCATTCAATTTTATTATTCTTCATGTATTTAGTCAACTGATTTTGCTTTACCTGTAATTATTTTTATGATAGTATTATTATCATTATTTGAAGGTTATCCCTTCGAAGAAATACCCACACGTATTGCATAAACTCAAAGGAGATATCATTTGAAAGATAATAAAAATATATTTTTAATATTTACTGCTTTTTACATATATTTTATAATGGCACTTTTTGAAAGTACCAGAGGGAATTTTGTCCCCTTTTTCTTAAAAGAATTCCATATTAATAATACTCAAATGAGCTTGGTGCTGACATTTAACACAATAGGCAGTATAATAGGAAGCTTCCTTGGGGGGCATCTTTGTGAAAAATACGGGCATAAATTTGTATTCTTCATAGGGGCTCTTACTGCAAGCGCTGCTGTATTGATTGCACCTTTTGCTTCCAATATTTTTTTGTTAACGCTTTTTAACTTTCTATTTGGTCTGGGAAGAGCCTTATGGGCAGTCACGGTCGATTCTATAATACCTGTTCTGTCCATAGGTTTTGAGTCTATTTTGATGAATATCACTCACTTTATGTATGGCTTGGGCAGCTTGACGGGACAGAGCATCTATGGCATATTGCTTGAATATGGGTTGCATTGGAGAAAAATTTATCTTTACTTGGGAGTTTTCTTTGTAATTTCTGTCGTATTCACCTTCTTTATTAAGGCACCCGGAATAAAGATTAATATTAACAGAGAGGAAAAAAGAAAAGAATTATACAAAAATCCTATAATTTATTTGTTTGTAGCAGCCGTTACTTTTGCATTTTTAAGTGAATCCGTTGTATACACATGGTTTATAAGCTACATGAGGACTTCCTACGGTTTTAATCCTGGGGATGCAGCAAAATATGCCACAGTATATTATTTTTTGTTTGCATTGGGCCGACTTGCGGGAGGATTCATACTGAACAAAACAGGCAATGTAAAGGGTCTTAAGCTCTATTTGCTGTCAGGTGCTTTTTGCATTTTAACAGGCTTGTTGCTGAGAGACAAAGGACTCTTGGTAATAGCTGCATCAGGATTTTTTATGTCCATTGTATTCCCTACACTTATGGTTATTACAAATACAGTATTCAAAGAAACCACTTCCTTTGCAATCGGACTTATTACGACATTAGGTAATATTTTCTTTATGATATTCTTTAATGTTACAGGAGCATTAAATGACTTTGCCGGAACCTTTGCTGCCTTTTTTATCGCACCTGCTTCAATGATTATATGCTATGCAATTATAACATTGATAGATAGAAAGGCTGTGAAAGAATAACAAACAACCTCAGAGGTGTGTCCCCATACCTTTAAACATGAAGCCTTCTTTTTATTTCTGCCTTCAGACTTTTACTTTCAAATATTATTATTGTTGAAAGTGAAATAATGCTTGTTGATATACATATAATTGATGGGAGCAATACATCCAAAAAACCAAATAAAATAAATATTATAGGAATTATCCCAAACAATCCGTCAATAATGATATATAAAATATAATCTTGGATAAATAGTTTTCTGATTTTTGAAATAATTGCCATGGATATCATGGCAAACACGCACACCAAGGGAATAACATAATTAATTGACCAACCCTTCCAACCGGTTACAAAATCCCATATTATAACTATTACGGATATGGTCATAACCTGATATACGATATTTTTGGGGATATTTTTGCGCTGATTGATGAGGTTGATTAGGCTTGCCCACACTGAGCTCAGCCCACCCAATATAAACAAGGACCAGGCACCTCTGCCGGGCAGTAATATATTTAGCGCAACTGAAATAGTAGCTGTTATTACTGTAATTAAAAGCATAATCTTGAAAAACACAGAGTATTCTTTATAAACAAATGAGATTTTGGGGAAAACTTCTTCTTGAGCTTTGTCGCCGATAAGCCTATCCTGACAAAGAGGACAGAGCTTTCTTCTTCCCACAACGCTGACATTACAGCTCTTGCAAAATTTCATTATAAGGCCTCCTTTTCTTCGTCAATTATATTAGACTCGATTACAACGGGTATTCCCATATCAGTTAAGCTTTTAAAAAATCTTCTTTGTATTTCTGTACTTACAAATGCAGAAGTAAAGCTGATTCTAAGCTGATTTCCAAAAGAGCATAAACAAGCCTGAATTTTGTCGGTACTTACAAATATATCGAACGAGTATATGAAAGGCTTAATATCATCAGGCATCTTTACTATGCCCACATTGGACAAGGTGGAGGTATAACTTCTGTCTGCAATTACATATGCAATTTTTAGAATCAGATTTTTAATTGAAAGGGGAATAACTCTCAAAAAATAATTGTTCTCCAAGGATGCTAACTTGTTTATTCTTCCTGCTAAAACCTCCGGAGTCAAATTTTCTTTAAACTTTTCCTTCAAAGAATTTATTACTTCTGATAGTTCCTGGCTTCCCTTTGAAAAATCATAATCAACATTTATCACTCCGAAAAAATTACGGGCTGTCTGTGAGGAATAGTAATTCCTTAAATTTACCGGAATACTTAATACAACGGGTTTTCTTTTTAATCTTGCCGGAATTTCCTCGTTTATGGCGCACATTAAAATTGCCGCTAAAAATATTGTTAAAGATGATTTGTATTCTTTAACTTTAGGCAATATTTCATCGACGGGAATCACGCCTTCTATAACGCTGAAACGACATTCAGGTATCTTTGCGCCCTTTATTTTATATGCTTTTATACGCTTTTTTTTAGTAAATATCTTTTCGTCCTTATAATATTTTTGAAAACTATCGTCTAATTTTTGAGTCCTTGAAGCTTCTATATCCAAAACCGGCGACTTGTCTCTTAAAGCATATTTATATTTAATGCTTATGTAGTGAAAAACCAATGTTCTAAAAAATTGCAAGGCCCCTGCTCCGTCAGCTAATGCATGATATACCTCAAAGCTTATTCGCTTCCTGTAATACATAACCCTAAAGAGCAATGTTTTATTATTTTTATCGTATAATGTGGAGCATGGAGGAAGGTTTTCTTCGGTGACAACTGCCTTAAATCGGCTTTTTTCAAAATAATACCAAAAGAGACCACTCTTTATTACCGACTGATACAGGGGAAATGCTTCTAAAGTTATATCAAGTGCCTGCTGAAGCACCTGGGGGTCTACCGTATCAAAAAGCTCACATGCAAATCTAAAAACCTTTGTGTCGCTTTTTTTGCTGTTAGCAGGAAATATTTTAGCTGCATTATCCAATTTACTCCATTCGGATACTCTTTTATTTTTCAACTAATTCACCTCATAAATAAAACGATTAATTATATCATAACACAATTTAACTTGAGGAAAGATAGGCGGAAGTGCAAAAAACCCGTGAAGAGCGTCTTTCATCCTGTATATTTCAACATAATTTCCTGCCTCCCTCAACTTTTTGCCGTATTCTTCGCCTTCGTCCCGCAAGGGGTCGTATTCTGCGGTAATAATCAAGGTTTTCGGCTGCATGGATAGGTCATTTGAAAGCAAGGGTGCAAAATAGGGGCTGTACATATCATCTTTCTTAGAAATATATAATTCCATGTAATCTCTTATTCTCTTTGAAGTAAGCAAATAATCCTTTCCGTTTTCTACAAGGGACTTAAAAGGAGAATTCTCGGTATGATCATTGTATGTTGACGGATAGATCAATATTTGTTTGTTAACCTTAAATTCTTTTCTTTCCTTTGCCAGTAAAGATAAAGCTGCCGCTAAATTGCCTCCGGCACTGTCTCCTATCAATATTATTTCTTTATTATTAATTACATTATTTGTAATAAATGCTTTCGCTGCTTGATAGCAATCCTCTAAGCCCGCAGGAAATGGGTTTTCCGGTGCCAGTCTGTAATCCACAGACACCACCTTGCAATCTGTAAGTCTGGCCATATTTGTACAAACCTTGTTATAACTGTCTATATTACCGGTTACCCAGCCGCCGCCGTGAAAAAACAAAAGTACCGGATAGTCTGCATGGACATGGGGAGAAAATACACGAACCGGAATATTGTAATTTTTTGAGCCTATTTTATAGTCCCATGTTTTGAACAAAGGTTTTAAAATATGCCTCCTTGTTAAATTTACAAAATTCCTATGCATTTGCAAATTTTCTTTAATATCAAATTCATTGTAAGACAGAGCTTTAAGTGCCGCTCTTACAACCTTATTAATAGCCATAATTCTCTCTTCCTTGTTAGTTTACACTATTATATATATAATTATTATATGTGTCTACAAATTATTGAGGATTGGGGACAGTAATTTATTTGTTGACATTCGGATAATATTGATTAGAATATTATGTAAGGTACATAAATTTAAAGGAGGATAACTATGCAAAAATACGTTTGTAATGCATGCGGTTATGTTTATGATCCTGCGGAAGGGGATCCGGATAACGGCATAGCTCCCGGCACTTCTTTTGAAGACCTTCCGGATGACTGGGTATGCCCATTGTGCGGAGTTGGTAAAGACGAATTTTCACCTGAATAAAGGCTTTAAAAAAATGGCGATTGCTCGCCATTTTTTTATTTTTTTGATATATAACAGATTATTCACCGGCTGAAGCGGATATGGACGCTGTTTTGTCACCTGTGGTATAGGAAGCCACAATACTTATGCCTTCTTCATTGCTTCCGGCATAGGCTATAGTATCTTCACTCTTCGTTTCATAAGATTCCTGATTAAACTCCCCTTTAATTTTAGTGTAATAATCCATAAAATCATCTGTTTCAACATCTTCGATTATTACTAACAAATATGCTTCACTATTTATTACGCTTACTATATTCCCCTTTTTAAACTCAGGAATTTTACCGGACAACTGAGAATCAGGCCATTCTGTAGAACCAAATGTAACATCACCGTCTTCGGTCTTTACTGTTACCTCATCACCGTCTATGTCTATATCTGCATCTCCTAAAGCCTGTTCAATAATCTTTTCTGCAATTTTTTCTTCCATTTTTTCTTTTGCTCCACAAGCAGTGAGTAATGTGAACAAAATAATTATTAATAAAATATAACAAATTTTTTTCATATTCCTACTCCCTTGAATTTTGTTATCATTATACATTACTTTATAATATTTGTAATCACCCTGAGGGTGATATTTTTTAAAAAATCAGTGTGAAATAAGGGTTATTTATATGGATTTTACTTGGAAGTAGATTTTAAATATGGTATAATAAGTAAAATCGTTTAGCGGAGAGTCGTTATGAAAAAATTCCTTGTATGTATATTGATTTTTACTTTACTCTTGGCAGGATGTAAAAGCAATGAACTTCTGAGTGCAAAAAACCCCGTGACAATTAATTTATGGCATAATTACGGAGGTCTCATGAAAGATACAATGGATATTCTCATAGATGAATTTAATGAGACAGTAGGAAGAGAAGAAGGTATTATCATAAATGTCACATCAATAACAGGCTCAGCAACTATACATGAAAAATTGAAAATGGCTGTCAATGATGAACCAGGCGCACCTGAGCTGCCTGATATTACAACCTTGTATCCTAATACTGCATTACTTTTAGCTGAACAAGGATTGTTGGTTGATATTGAATCGCATTTTTCCAAAGAAGAATTGTCCTTGTTTATTTCGGAATTTGTTGAAGAAGGAAGACTCCCTGACGGGAAACTGTATGTGCTGCCTATAGGAAAGTCTACTGAAGTAATGTTTTTAAACACTTCAATATTCAATAGATTTATGAAAGATGCCGATGTGAGTTACAGTGATCTGTACACTTTCGAAGGGATACTTAAAATAGCCGAGGAATATTACAAATGGACTGATGACCAAACCCCAACCGTTGAAAATGACGGCAAAGCTTTCATAAATTACGATTCTGTCTTTAATATGGCTCAAACAATATTTAAACAATCAAATGAGGAGCTGATAGTTGACGGAAAATTAAATTTATCCTCTTATGTATTTGAAGATGTTTGGTGTAATTATCTTGAGCCGGCTGTAAAAGGCTATGTTTCCATTTATGACGGTTATGGCTCAGACCTTATTAAGACCGGTAATGTTGTGGCAAATATTGGTTCAACTGCAGGAGTGCTCTTTTACTCGGATATGGTTACCTATGAAGACAATACTACAGAACCTGCGGAGTTTTTGATTCTGCCCTGCCCGGTTATTGATAAGGGTGAAAAGATTGCAATTCAGCGTGGTGGCGGTATGTGCATTATTAAATCTAATGAAACAAAAGAATATGCAGCCGGAATTTTTCTTAAGTGGTTCACTGCTCCTGAACAAAATTTGAAATTTGTATCATCAACAGGATATATTCCGGTAACTGAAAAAGCTGTTGAAATGACAAATGATAACGAAATTGATATGGATGATAAAATGCGAAGTCTTCAGAATGCTACAAAAGAAATGGCTGAAAAATATAATTTCTTTTACACTCCCGTAATAGATAATTTTGATGAATTAGAAGACATCTTCCATAATAATTTGAAGGAATACGCCCTGCTTTGCAGAAACGAGTATTTGAACTTATTGAATGACATGGATGAAAAAGATGCATTTGATAAGGTAACTGAAAATAAATATCAAGAATTTATCAAACAGAGGTGAGAAGTTTGGCTGTAAAAGATAGAATTAAATATACTTTGCGCCTTAGGTTGTTTTTGTTTTTGGTAATTCTTGTCATAACTATTCTATCAGGTGTTCTGATAATTCTTTTTGTATCAGGAAACATTACAGCAGGCTTAAAAGAAAGTGAAGTTTTTATAAAAAATCAGCATGACAATGTCTTAAAGAATACTAGAGGACTATATGATAATCTTGCTGCTGAAGCTGTTAGTTTTTCTCGCTCTTTATCCATGAGAATAGACAATCATTTGAGGGAAGAAAATCTAAAAATTAGTGACCTCAATGACAATCCTGCTCTTTTGAATGAAATTATGTCCAACGAGCTTCATCAGGTAATCCTTTATTTGCAAAAATCAAAAAGCAGCGGTGCCTTTATAATCTTGGATGCAACATTAAACAGCAGGCTTCCCGATTCGGAATATACAAAAGCGGGAATATATTTAAAAAATATGGAGCCTAATATAATAAGCTCCTCCAGTCCTACAATTTATGTATTGAGAGGTATTGCAGACATTGCGTATAAGAATTCTTTACCTCTTCATCCCCAATGGAGAATGGAATTCAACGTAGCAGATGCGCCCTATTATTATCTGCCTATGGAAAAAGCTGATAGGAATACATCTTTATCAAACCTTTATTATTGGAGCCAAGCATTTACGTTCCCTAAGACCAATGAAAAAATTATGATGTGTTCTGTACCATTAATTGATACTGAAGGAAATGTTTTTGGGGTGTGCGGTTTTGATGTGAGCTATATGCTTTTTAAGCTGTCAAATATACCTGATTACAGTATGTATAACAGGATTTTTTGTTTGATTTCACCTGTTGAAAACAATGTTTTAAAGACTGATGGCTCATTGTTTTCAGGAGGATATTCAGCAAGAAGCTTTATGAATAACCGTGACTTAAAAATTTCTGCCGGGAAAAAATCACTGTATACATATGAAAATAATGAAAATTCCTTTATCGGATACCATGAATTATTGAAACTTTACCCCGAAAATTCATCCTTTGCCGATAATGAATGGGCTTTAGCTTTAATGATTCCTCAAGAGGATATAAATAGCTATATAGTTAAAACTAATTTAAAGTTTATCTACTTAAGCTCATTGATTATGTTGCTCGGAATTGTTATATCATTTGTTTTGAGCAAATTTTATATTTTGCCTATTTCAAGGGGTATTGATATAATTAAAAACAATCCCAATAATAGCAAAAAGACTAATATTGTTGAAATTGACGAATTGATAGAATTTCTTTCAAATAAAGCCGATACTGAAAGTACCGACCCTAATTCTGTAATTCTTAATGAGTTTTTGAATAATATCAAAACCCTCACTCCTGCAGAGCGCACTGTATTCAATTTGTATGCCCAGCAATACACCGCTAAGGAAATTGCAGAAAGTTTATTTTTAAGCATCAATACCATTAAAACTCACACTAAACATTTATATTCCAAATTAAACATTACTTCAAAGGAAGAGCTTATTCTTTATGTTGAAATGTTGAAAGAATCCGGAAAAGATTTAAATAAAGTACTGCATTAATACAGATACCCTTGCCACTTACAGAAGTGAACAAGGGTATTTACAGTTGCAGAATTCTTGGAGATTTCAGTTAACAATTGTCCCCCCGCCTATTACTATATCCCCGTCATAAAAAACTACAGCCTGACCGGGTGTGATTGCACGCTGTTTGTGAGTAAACTCAACAATAATACTGTCCTCCCCTTCAGGATGAATCAGTGCTTCAGTTTCCTTTTGGCTGTATCTTGTTTTAGCCGTCACCTTCATGGGTGCGGTTAATTTTTCAACAGCTATCATATTTAAATCAGAAGCTTTCAGTGTTCTTGAATACAGGTCTTCTTCGCTTCCTAGGGTAACCGTATTAAGCTCCTTATTCTTATTAATAACATAGGCAGGTTTACCCAAAGCGATTCCAAGTCCTTTTCGCTGTCCAACGGTGTAATGGATGATTCCTTTGTGCTCACCTAAAACATTGCCTTTTGTATCAACAAAATCACCCTTTTTGGATTCCACGCCCATCATATTTTCCAAAAAGCCTGCATAATCACCGTCCTTTACAAAGCAAATATCCTGACTGTCAGGTTTTCTTGCATTTATCAGGTCTCTTTCTTCAGCTATTGTTCGAACTTCCGTTTTCAGCATTCCACCCAAGGGCAGAAGTGTTCTTGACAAATCATGTTGTGAAAGCACGTAAAGAACGTAGCTTTGATCCTTTGACAAATCCACGGCTCTTTTTAATAAGTATCTGCCGCTGACACTGTCAAACTGTATTCGGGCATAATGGCCGGTGGCAATGTAGTCTTTTTCCATTAAAATTGCTCTTTGAATCAATTTGCTAAACTTTATATATCTGTTGCAGTCAATGCATGGGTTAGGTGTACTGCCTTCCGCGTAACTTCTTTTAAATTTTTGTATCACTTCATCTTGAAATGTTTCTTTGAAGTTAAATACAAAATGCTCTATTCCTAATTTATGGCAAACGCTCCTTGCATCTTCAACATCTTCCAAGGAGCAACATGTTCTTGTTCTGCTGCAGGATGATAATACATCCTCATCACTGAACAATTTTAAAGTTGCTCCGCATATATCATAACCTTGGTCTCTAAATAAGACGGCAGCAACTGATGAGTCAACTCCACCGCTCATTGCAACCATAACTTTCTTCTTCATATTTTTCCGCTTGCACAATCTCCTTATCTCATAGAATTTATTTATTTATTATATAATTACAGTTTACTCATTGTCAACATTTTAGACCTTAATATAGTGTGCATATTATTGAAAAAGTTTACTTTTGTTGATTTAAATTAATAATTTATGGTATATTAAATAATACAATGATTATACAAAACAAACTTAGGAGGAAAGTATGTTTAAAGTTTCTGATTCAGTAAGCTGGGTGGGTAAAATCGACTGGGAATTAAACAGATTTCACGGTGACGAATACTCAACTCATAAAGGTTCTTCTTACAACTCTTATTTAATAAGAGATGAAAAAAACGTGTTAATTGACACTGTATGGGAGCCATTTTCAAAAGAATTTGTCAAGAACTTAAAAAAGGTAATTGATTTAAAAGAAATTGACTACATAATAGCCAACCATTCGGAAATAGACCACTCAGGTGCATTAGCCGAATTAATGGAGGAAATTCCCGATACACCTATTTATTGCACCAAAAATGGAGCTAAAATTCTTAAAGGTCATCACCATAAGGATTGGAATTTTGTTGAAGTAAAAACAGGAGATACCTTGGATATCGGTAAAAATAAACTTATCTTTGTTGAAGCAAGAATGCTTCATTGGCCGGA
>JAAYPY010000168.1 GCA_012519555.1 Tissierellia bacterium
AACCAACAAATGATGTATTCTTTCAAGTGATCTTAGATCGCAGAAGTATTAGAAAGTACACAGATGAACAAGTATCAGAAGAAGATTTAAGATTGATACTGGAAAGTGCAAGACAGGCTCCTTCCGGAGAAAATGCACAGCCCTGGCGCTTTATAGTTGTTAAGGACCAGGCAAACAAGGACTTTTTATCACAAGTAGGCAAAGGCGGAAGCGGAAGAAGATTCACCGGAGAATTTTTGAGCAAACAGATGCAAAAAAGATTTGAAGGTTTACAAGATGAGGAAAAGAAGAAAGCAGCATATAAGAAATTGACATCAGGCAACGTTTCTGCATTTGTGAATGAGGCAAGCGTTGACATTTTGGTGCTTGGAAAGAAAAATGTATGGGATGCTCCCTTTGACACATCAGCAGCAATCGAAAATATGCTTTTAACGGTTACAAGCTTGGGATTAGGTGCATGCTAGCTTGTGGCTCCATGTATTGATATAAGAGATGAAATGAGAATGAAAAATCATTTCCAGATTCCGGAAGAATATAAATTGTATGCTATCATAGCAATCGGACATCCTGCAAAAATTGCCAATCCAAGACCAAGACTTCCAATTAATCAATTAGTTTACAATGAGAAATTCGGAGAAGAATATTACAAAGAAGAAGTATAATAAGGAGGTTATGAAATGAGTGACATAAATAATTTCAAGGATCAACTGTTGTTTGAAGTGCAAAAAGCATTCTATGACGAGAGAGGTATGGGAGCAAAATACAGGCTTACATTGGCAGGAGTACCATACATAACTGCCCAGTTAGGCAAAAAAGAATATACCGTGGATGAATTAAAGGATTGGCTTTTGAAAAATAAGTTTTGCGAAGGAATTGAAATAGAAGAAGGTGAGCTTCAATTCAACGCTAAAGTTAAAAACTGCTGCCTGAAAAGTATAAGAAATGCTTTTACCGATAATGGAATGCAGCCATTAAGCTGCCCTATTGCAAACATGTTTATGTATGCCATAGAGCTGATAAATGGTCTATCCCCCGAATTGCTGCCAATAAACATAGATGAGGAATACTGCGGTTTAGGCTGTGCCAAGATGGCAGATTCATCAGTAGTTGAAGGATAGCGTTATGAGTAAGATAATGAATTTATCCGACGCCGTAAAGGAAATACCCAACGGTGCCGAAATAGCAATAGGAGGCTTTGCAATTACCAGAAGTCCGGTGGCATTTATATGTGAAATGCTGAGGCAAGGGAAAAAGGATCTTAATGTTTATCAACCTATAGTTTGTATGGCAACAGACATGTTGGTTGGTGCAGGCGCTGTAAAGAAGCTTTCCTACGGGGGAGGCTCCTTGGACAGATTCGGCAGAATGGAAAGAATTAATGAAGCCTTTGAAAAGAAATGGATTGATGCCAGAGAATTCAGCGGTTTGAGTCTTACATACAGATTTTTGGCCGGCTCCTTAGGCATACCTTTCATACCTACAAAAACCATATTAGGAACTGACATTTTAAATAATTTAATCAAGAAAAATGATGATTCCGTTATGGTTACTTCTTCTCCTTATGACAGTGAAGACAAGTTAGTTTATATTAAAGCATTGAATCCGGATTATGCCGTTATTCATGCTCCCTATGCAGATGAAAAAGGGAATATTCTGATTGATGGACCTGTTTGGGATTTGGAAATAGGGAAAGCTGCAAAAAAACTTTACGTAACGGTAGACCAGATAGTATCAAATGAATATGTTAAAATACACCCTGAAAAGGTTGTCATCCCTAGCTTGTTTACTCATGCAGTAATAGAAGTTCCTTATGGAGCATATCCTACCGCAGTTCACAGAATGTATGACTATGACAGCCAAATGCTTACCAATTATGCAAAGTACAATAAAAAGCAAGAAGAATTTGATCTCTTTATTAAAGATTATGTTATGGAAACTAAAGACCATAATGAATTTTTGGAAAAATGTGGTGGTATATCAGTATTGAATAGAATTAAAGCTGACCCTGTTTATGGTTACAGCAAGACGTGGGGTGATGCAGATGAGTAAATATACTACAAATGAATTAATGGCTGTTACTGCTTCAAGGTTGATTAAGGATGGACAAAATATAGTTGTGGGACTGGGACTTCCTCAGGTAGCTTCATTGCTTGCCAAGAATTCCCATGCTCCGAATATGAATATTATTTATGAAATAGGAGTAGTAAATCCTGAAAGTGTTGATACGGGAGTAGGAATTGCCGATCCAAGATTATGGTACAGGAGTGATTATTTTACAAGTTTTGTAGGTTCGCTTGGGAACATTTTACATAGAGGCTTAGTGGATGTTGGATTTTTAGGCGGGCTGCAGATTGATAAATACGGAAACATCAATTCTACCGGTGTTTATGAAGGGGAACGTTTTAGACATATTAACGGAAGCGGTGGTGCTGCAGACATTGCTTCCTATTCAAAAAATATTTTCGCCATTGCAAAACACCAAAGCCGTAAAATAGTGGAATTGGTTGATTTTATTACAACAGTCGGTTATTTAAAGGGAGGTACATCAAGAGAAGATGTGGGACTTCCCAAGTGCAATGATATCAAAATAATAACGAATTTATGCGTTATAGGTTTTAACAATGAGTTAAGTTGATGTAAGGGTGATTGCAGCAACCAACCGAGATTTATATGATTATGTTGAAAAAGAAAAATTTAGAGAAGATTTATTTTACAGACTTTGTGTTTTAAGATTAGACTTACCTCCCCTAAGAGA
>JAAYPY010000169.1 GCA_012519555.1 Tissierellia bacterium
AAAATCCTACAGCTTGCAAACTCGCTGCGCTCAAACAGTGCAAGCTGCTTAACGGATTATTAACCTTCATTTGCTAAGAATTATAGTCGTGTCCTGCAAATGTTCGCTAAATATTTTTATTATTTTTCTCTATAAGCAGCATGATTCACTGCTCATTTGCTCCGCAGCACTTTTTATATTTTTTCCCGCTTCCGCATGGACAGGGGTCATTTCTACCTACCTTTTTCTCTTTTTTAACAAGAGGCTGGGGTCTGCCCCCTATGTTGTTTGCATCTCCGCCGCTTACACCTGTGATTTTTGCAACCTGCTTTCGCTGCAGCCTTTCCTGCGGTCTTACCCTCATCAACATTTTTACCGTGTCTTCCTGAATGGCTGCAGTCATTTCTTCAAACATATCAAATCCTTCTATCTGATAAGCCCTTACAGGGTCTTCATTTCCGATAGCCCTAAGACCGATTCCCTGCTTCAGCTGGTCCATGGCGTCAATATGATCCATCCATTTTGTATCAACATTTCTAAGAAGTACAATTCTTTCTACTTCTCTGAAAACTTCTTCTCCAAACTCGGCTTCCTGTCTTGCATAATGTCTGTCAACAACTGTTCTTACTCTTTGTCTCAGCTCCTCCTTGTCTAAATCTTCAAGTTTCACTCCGTCAAAGTTAATTAAGAGCGAGAATGTTTCTGCTATATACTTGACAAATCCGTTTAAATCCCAATTCTCATTATTCTTTTCATCACTTGTATACATGTTGATGCCCTTATCTATTAAGGAATCAATCATGTTGGAGATATATTCTTTTAAGTTTTCTCCCAATAGCACCCTTCTTCTTTCTGAATAAATAACTTCTCTTTGTTTATTCATTACATTGTCATATTGAAGAACATGCTTTCTTATATCAAAGTTCCTGCCTTCAACTCTTCCTTGGGCTGTTTCAATGGTTTTTGTGAGCATTCCTGCTTCCAAGGGCTCGTCTTCAGGCATTTTTAAGGTTTCAATTATTGTTTTGACCTTATCTCCTGCAAACAATCTCATTAAATCATCTTCCAAGAATATATAAAATCTGGATGAACCCGGGTCTCCCTGTCTTCCTGAACGTCCCCTGAGCTGATTGTCAATGCGTCTTGATTCATGGCGCTCAGTACCTATAATGTGGAGTCCGCCTGCATCTATTACCTTTTTTTGCTCATCTCTTAATTCATTTTTTGATTCTTCCAATAATTGTTTATAGGTATAGCGTGCTTCGATTATTTCCGTATCATCTGTTTCGTTGAAACCGTCTGCTTGAGCAATCAGCTCATCAGAAAATCCTTTTGCTTTCATCTTGTGTTTTGCAATAAATTCCGGATTTCCCCCAAGAACAATGTCTGTTCCCCTTCCTGCCATGTTGGTTGCAATTGTAACAGCACCAAGCCGTCCTGCCTGTGCCACGATTTCTGCTTCCTTGTCATGCTGTTTTGCATTTAGCACTTCATGCTTGATTCCTTGCTTTTTTAAAAGCCTGCTTAAAATTTCGGATTTCTCTATAGAAATTGTACCAACTAATATGGGCTGTCCTGTTTTGTGCCTTTCAATAATTTCATTTATTACAGCTTTAAACTTACCTGCTTCTCCCTTGTAAACAACATCATGCAAATCCTCTCTTATCACGGGCTTATTGGTTGGGATTTCTATAACGTCCACACCGTAGATTTCACGGAATTCATTTTCTTCCGTCTTTGCAGTACCGGTCATACCTGACAGTTTTTTATACATTCTAAAATAATTTTGAAATGTTATAGTTGCAAGGGTTTTTGATTCTTTTCTTACTTCTATTCTTTCCTTTGCTTCGATTGCCTGATGCAGCCCGTTGGAATATCTCCTGCCGTACATTATACGTCCGGTAAATTCATCAACTATTAAAACTTCTCCGTCTTTTACAATGTAGTCGATATCTTTCTTCATTGTATTATGGGCTTTTAAGGCTTGATTTATATGATGAGTTATTTCCATGTTTTCCTGATCGGCTAAATTTTCAACATTGAAGTATCTTTCAGCTTTCTCGATACCTCTTGCGGTAAGAGTTACATTTTTTGCTTTTTCATCATGGATAAAATCAACAGTATCATCTTCTTCATAATCACCCATTATATAGTCCATCTTTGTTTTCTTTTCTTCGGGCAGCTGGATTTTTCCCTTCAAAGTAAGTACAAAGCTGTTAGCCATCTCATAAAGGTCGGTTGATTTTTCCCCTTCCCCGGAAATAATCAGGGGTGTTCTTGCTTCATCTATAAGTATGCTGTCAACCTCGTCTATAATGCAGAAATTTAAATCTCTTTGAACCATGTCTTCCTTTTGAATAACCATGTTGTCTCTTAAGTAATCAAAACCAAACTCATTGTTTGTTCCATAGGTAATATCCGATCTGTATGCATTCAGTCTTTCTTCCTTAGTAATGCCGTGGACTATGCAGCCCACAGTGAGCCCCAAGAAATTATGCACCTTTCCCATCCATTCAGCGTCACGTCTTGCCAAGTAATCATTTACCGTTACAACATGCACTCCCTTGCCTTCAAGTGCATTCAAATAAACAGGCAGGGTTGAAACCAATGTTTTTCCTTCGCCTGTTTTCATTTCGGCAATTCGCCCCTGATGAAGGACTATTCCGCCTATAAGCTGAACAGGATAATGCTTCTGACCTAATACTCTCCAGGCAGCTTCTCTTACAAGAGCAAATGCTTCAGGCAGTATATCGTCCTTTGATTCGCCATTTGCAAGTCTTTGTTTGAACTCGGGAGTTTTAGCCTTCAGCTGGCTGTCAGTCAAAGTTTCCATTGTCTTTTCCAAAGACAGTATTTTATCTACCTGAGGCTGTAATCTTTTAATTTCTTTTTCGCTGTATGAACCAAAAATTTTCTCTAAAAACTTCATTTTAATATCCTTCCATATCATTTAAGAGAGCAGAAATATCCGGCCGTAAAGCCTGAGCTCCATGCCCATTGCAGGTTAAATCCTCCGCAGTCTCCATCCACATCAAGTATTTCTCCGGCTAAATACAATCCCTTCACCTTCAATGATTCCAAGGTCTTGGGATTGATTTCCGAAAGCTTAACTCCGCCTGCCGTTGACTGAGCCTGCTGCCATGAATTATGGCCTGTAACTTCAAATTTCCACCCTTTTAAAATATCTATTATTTTATATATTTCTTTCTTGTTTAATTTACCGCATAGTTTATTCAGCTCATTAAAGCCTGCTTCATATAAAACTACCGGAATCAGTTTTTTGTTAATAAAACCAATCATTGACTCTTCTATTGTTTTATAGCCCAGACTTCTGAATCTGTCCTCTAGAATATCATAAAGCTTTAGCTTTGAATAGACTGGAAACATATCTATGTTTAAATAAGGCCTGTTTTCCTTATTTAACTCTTCAATAACCTTTCGGCTTATTTGCAGAATGGGAGGTCCCGATATGCCGTAATCGGTAAAAAGTATTTCTCCCTCTTCTTCTCTTATGAGTCTGTCCCCTGTATAGGCTTTTACAATACCGTCAAATTTTATTCCTGCAAGCCTTTTAAAATATTTTCCGCATAGTTTTAGCTGAACAAGGGCAGGAAAGGGCTCAATGATTTCATGACCAAAGGACTTAGCTATTTCATATCCTTTCCCGTCAGAGCCAAGCTGAGGACTTGCTTTTCCTCCTGTTGCCAAAATAACCTTGTCTGCAGTAACCGTATCATTCCCTATAATACTAAACTTATCTTTGTTTTTTCTTAAGGCTCTTACGTTAAAGTCTGTTATTTCATCAACCTTCAGTCTTTTTAACTCATATCTTAAAACATCCAAAACACTTGAAGCCTGCAGAGAGTTTGGATATACTTTGCCGCTTTCATCTAGGTAAGGCATAATTCCTAAGTCTTTAAAAAAGATAAGGGTTTTTTCAAGGTCAAAAAAATTCATCACTTCTTCTGTAAGATTTAAATCCTTTGAATGATAGCATTCCTTTGACAAATTCATATTTGTATAATTGCATCTGCCATTGCCGGTTGCAAGAATTTTTTTGCCTACTTTGTTCATTTTTTCGTAAATAGTTACTTCCGCACCGTTTTTAGCTGCAGCTATTGCAGCGATTAAGCCTGATGCGCCTCCGCCGATTACAGCTATTTTCATAATTTATTCCTGTTCCTTGATAGGTTTATATTTTTTAATAATTTGCTCAGCAACTTTAAGTCCGTCAATTGCTGCAGACATTATTCCTCCCGCATAACCCGAGCCTTCGCCGCAGGGGTAAATTCCTTTTATATTTGCCTGCATTTCATCATTTCTTCTTATTCTTACAGGTGATGATGTTCTTGTTTCAACTCCCGTGAGAAGTGCATCCGGTCTGTCGAAATTCATTAAAAGCTTCCCAAAGGCTGTTATACCTTCAGCTATACTTTCGCATACGTAATCCGGCAGACACTGCCACAGGTTTGCAAAGGTACATCCCGGCCTGTATGTAGGATATATTTCTCCAAAGGATGAGGAAATATTTTTTTCTTTAAAATCCTTAAATAGCTGTACCGGAGCACGATAATTCCCTCCGCCTGCCTCATAGGCTTTTCTTTCCCAAAATCTTTGGAATTCGACACCTGCCAAAGGAGCTTCCACACCGCCGAAGTCTTCGGGATTTATCTGTACAACAATTGCTGAATTTGCATTTTCCAAATCCCTATCATAAAAACTCATACCGTTTGTGACTACAGCCTCTGTTTCGGAAGAAGAAGCAGTTACTACTCCTCCCGGACACATGCAAAATGTATAGACACTTCTTCCATTTTTGCTTTTATGAACAAATTTATAGTCAGCAGGTCCCAAAAGAGGGTTGCCTGCCATTTCTCCGTACTGAGCTTCGCTTATCATTTTTTGAGGGTGTTCAATTCTGACGCCGATTGCAAAGGGCTTTGCTTCAAGTTTCAGTTTATTGCTGAGCATTTCATATGTATCTCTTGCACTGTGACCTATAGCAAGTACCAATACATCTGTTTCAATAATGTCACTTTCGGTAATAATGCGGTAAACTGCATCATCCTTTATTATGATATCTGTTAAGCATTCTTCAAATCTAAATGTTCCACCCATGCTTATTATTTTTTTCCTTATATTTACAAGAACATTTCTAAGAAGGTCAGTTCCAATATGAGGTTTATTGATATATGCAATTTCCGCCGGAGCACCTGCCTCAACCATTTCATCCAATACTTTTTTGCCTCTTTTAGACCTGTCTTTAATTAAAGTGTTGAGTTTCCCGTCAGAAAATGTTCCTGCTCCTCCTTCTCCAAACTGTACGTTTGAGTTGGTGTTTAAAATGCCATCCTTCCAAAATTTTTCTATATCCTTGACTCTTTCCTTAACGGTCTTGCCCCTTTCTAATATTATAGGTCTGTAGCCTTTTTCTGCAAGAAGCAATGCACAAAAAAGTCCTGAGGGACCGCTTCCTACCACTAAAGGTCTGTTATTTAATTGCTTTTCTCCTGTAGCCT
>JAAYPY010000170.1 GCA_012519555.1 Tissierellia bacterium
CAATTTTAGGGTTGATGCCATATCTCATAATATAGACAACAATCTATATATGGAATATGATATGGACAAGGAAATAATAAGAACATCAAAAATATTAGCTGATTCCATGTTAACATCGAAATTTGTGCAGGGTATACCCATTGTGGGTGCGGTCGGAAGCATTGCTAATTACAGAATAATCAATAAAATCAGCAAATACGCTTCAATAAAATACAAAAAAAGATATTTAAAGAGATGACAAAGAGACGGGGTTGGAGATCATGTTAAGAATTGCAATATGTGATGATGATAAACAACTGTGCATTAAGTTAAAAAGCATGCTGAACGAAATCAGTGAAAATACAGATGAACTCTATGAAGTATCAGTTTTTCACAGAGGGGAAGTACTGTGTGATTTTTTAGCAGACGGAAACCGTTTTAACTTGATTTTTTTAGATATTGAGTTATGTGAAATTAACGGTGTGGAAGTTGGCAGGAAAATACGAGAGGACTTAAATGACCAATTGACACAAATTGTTTATATATCTGCAAAGGACAGCTATGCAATGGAATTGTTTGATATAAGACCTTTGAATTTTCTTATTAAACCTTTGACACTTGATAAAATTGAGTCAGTACTTAAAACCGCAAAGAAGGTTTTAGGAAGCGGTAATCAATATTATGAATATAAGATAGGAAATGTTAATTTTAACGTCTTAATAAGTGATATATTATATTTTGAAAGCAGCGGCAGAAAGGTAAAAATTGTCTTAAAGGATGATAAGGTAAACGAATACTATGGAAAGCTCTCGGAAGTTGAAGAAAAGCTTAACAACAGTGATTTTTTTTCAATTCATAAATCATATCTTATCAATTACAACCATGTTATTGAATATACATATGAATATGTAAAAATGTCCAATAATGATGTACTTGCAATCAGCCAAAACAACAGAAAGGCAGTTCGTGAAAAATTGCTGCAAAAAAAGCAGAGGATGCGTCATGTCAAGTAGCTATACAACCATGTACTTTATTACAAATATATTTGGAAGCTATATCATTTTTAGATATATGTGCATATTTTTTGACAGAAGAGATGTTGACAGAAAACAAGAGTTCATGTCCTACGCTCTTTATTTTTGCATAATAACTCTCTTGTATTTATCCTTAAATAATCCTGCCGTCAACATAGTTTCAAACTTAATTATGTTTTTTCTGCTTACATATAATTATCAGTCAACAACAAAAAACAGACTTATAGCAGTAGTGTCGATCTATATGATTTTAATGATTATTGAAGTTCTTGTCATGCTTATACTTCAAAATTTCGGCATAACCGCAACTTCAGGTCATGATGCAGCCATGATAATGGGACTGGTCAGCATAAAAATTATTTCATATATATTTATGCTCTTTTTATCAAACTTTAAATTGATCAGCAATGACATTAAAGTGTCTAATATTCACTGGCTGTCTATATTCATTATACCTGTATGCACATTGATATTAGTACTGATTATGATTTTCAAAAATTATGCATCCAATGTGACTGAAACTATAATAAGCATAGCGCTTTTGTTGGTTATGAATGTTTTGGTTTTTTATTTTTATGACGAGATTATGAAATCCTATGAGTCAAAAATAGAAAAAACACTTCTTAAACAGCAAAATGATGCATATTTAAAACAGCTTGAAATTATAAAAAATTCCAAAGAAAATCTTAAAACCTTCAGACATGATTTAAAAAATCATGCATTATTATTAAAGCATTACATTGATAATCATGATTGTGAAAGCGCCACAGAATACTTGGACAATATATTCGACTATATAAATTATTCTAAGGAATATGCAAGATCAGGAAATTCTGAAATAGACAGCATAATAAACTATAAATTAGATTTAGCCGAAAAACAGAATATTAGGTCAGAAGTGTACTTAGCAATTCCCGATAAACTTAATATCAATTCTTTTGACTTAAGCATTGTAATAGGGAATTTGCTGGATAACGCAATTGAAGCAGCAGCAAAGGCAGAAAATAAGTTTATTATTATATCCATTGAATTGGACAGGAATGTTCTTTATATAAGCATTTCTAATTCATATGACGGCATACTGAAATTTGCAGACAATAAATTAGCAACAACCAAAAATGATGATAAACATGGCCTAGGCATAAGCAGTGTAGAAAAAGCCGTCGAAAAGTATAAGGGTATTATGAACATTCACCATGACGGGCAGGTTTTTTTTGTGGATGTTTTAATGTACAATTGATAAATGCATGTTTTCGATGTTATTAAACTAAGAACTTGTTAAGGTTTAAGTTTTGACATAAACCCATATTAATTATTACATAGTGAAAAATTGGACATGGATTTATGATACAATTGCCTTATATTTAGTTAGGAGGACGCCGTGGATTTACAGGAATATATAAAAAAGGTTTATACAATTGCATACAGACTTACCGGAGACGAAACTTCAGCTGAGGACGTGGCTTCTCTTGCAATTAACAGAAACGCAAATGTTATTAAAGATATGATTGATACAAGCATTTTACATAAAACAACAAGGGAAGTATTCTCCATATTTCTAATGGAGCCTGATAAATATAGCATCATATCCCATGATACTAAAAACAAAACACATATGCAAAATCGGTTGATGACATTAGAACCGCTGAGCAGAACAGTTCTTGTATGGAAGGATATAATGGGTTATAATATAATGGATTTGGAAACTTTATCAAACTGTCCAAAATCAGAGCTTTATAAAAAGCTTAACACTGCCAGAAAACACCTTATAGGGATAGCTAAGACCTGCTATGAGTATCCCGCAGGGACTGCAGGGAGATAGTATAGTGCATCTGCTCTTGGTAATCCTAAAGTAAATGAAGGATCTCATACGGAGGAATAATGAAATATAAATGCTTAGTATTAGATCACGATGATACAGCTGTCAAAAGTACACCTGATATACACTATCCTTCCTTTGTGAAGGCTTTAAAATCATTAAGACCGGAAATGGAGTTGAGTCTTAATGATTTTGTCAATTATTGCTTTGCTCCCGGCTTTATCGGCTTGTGCAGGGATATATTGAAGTTTACTGACAAAGAGCAGGAATTACAATATAAAATATGGAAGGATTACCTTAATCAAAATGCTCCGGACTTTTATCCGGGCTTTCCTGAACTAATCAAGGAATATAAAAAGACAGGCGGACTAATTTGTGTTGTATCTCATTCAGAAAGCCGGCAAATAATAAGAGATTACAACTTGCACTTAGGACTTAAGCCTGATTTGATTTTTGGATGGGAACTTGATGAGGAACAAAGAAAACCTAATCCTTATCCAATAATTGAGATTATGAAAGCATTTAATTTAAGCAATAGGGAAATGTTGGTATTAGATGATTCAAAGCCGGGACTAACCATGGCAAGAAGCTGCAACGTGGAGTTTGCAGCGGCTGGATGGTCACATGAAATTCCAGAAATAGAAAATTATATGAGAATTAACTCAGATTATTATTTTTCCACGGTAGATGAGTTTAAAGAATTTATATTGGATAAAAAATAATTTATTCACCAGTCTTGCGGCTTGCTAAGTGTTGAGATAACAGCAGTAAAGGAGCATATATGAGAAGGAAACTGCTTATTATTCTGTGTATTATTACGTTTATTATTTTTGTGCCCTCTTATGTATATGGAGATATAGGACCTAAACCTTCCGTCATAGTAAACTTTGACGGTCTTGAAGGAGAAACCTACCATGTGACTTTGTTGTCTGAAAAATCATCAACAGGGCCTTACAGCGCCGTAGGAAAATTCAAGGGAGACGAGAGGTATTCGGAAGGGGAAGAAGGTTATGAAATCTGGAAAAAGTTCGTTGATTACAGGGATAAGGACGGATATTACTTTTTGCAGTTTTTTAGGGATTGTACGGAAACATCGGAATTTAAATGGACTTATTATCCCCCTCAAAAATTTAAAATATTAATTTATTTTCCCGAATCGGACAGCTTTGCAGTAAGCAAGGTTTATGAGAGGTACGCCTTTGACTCCTATTATAAAGCTGATTTAAGCAATGTGGAACTTAAGCCTTTATCGACATTTGAAGGAATTGTGGCAGTAAAAAACTACAACTTTGCTAAGGAGATTATTTCCCTTTTTCTTAGAATAATTGCAACCATAGCAATTGAAGTTTTAGTTGCTCTCTTGTTCGGCTACCGAGCAAAGAGACAGCTCCACATTGTTTTAATAACTAATATTGCAACTCAGACAATTCTTAATATTATACTAAATACGGTCAATTACTATTATGGAGGGCTGGCATTTTTATTTAGCTATTTACTGGCGGAAATTGTTGTGTTTATTGTTGAAGCTTCTGTATATGCTAAATTGCTTACCAAAGACAGCACCGGCAGATTAAGCAAGAAAGGTTATGCTGTACTATATGCCTTTGTCGCTAATGCAACATCCTTTTTTATAGGAATTCAAATAGCCAAGCTTATACCCGGCATCTTTTAATTTCCAAATTTTTGTTGATAGTCAAGATATTATTTGATATACTGATTGATGAACTTGTCATGTACTTTGGGGAAGGCGGAGGTAATTATGTCCCATGAAAAATTATTACTCTCGAATCTCAACACCATAGAGGCAGAAATAATTATTGCAAAATTGAAATCATACGGTATACCTGTATTTAAAAAATCAAAAGGCAGCGGAGAGCTTATGGAAATATATACAGGTACAAATATGTATGGAATAGATATTTATGTACCTTCAGACATGGTTGAATTGGCGGAAGAATTACTGAAACCGGAAAAGTAAGATTAATAGTCCGGATATTATTCATCTGCTTTGAAGGTTTATTTAATGATTGCAAAAAGCAAATAAATAAAAGGACTGAAAATACAATGAGCAAAACAGGAATGTGGTTATTATTAATATCTGTTTTATGTATAATTCTGATATACGTTGCAAAAAAGAAAACCAAATGGTTTGGTTTGATGGTTTCAATATTATCCTTTGTTGTTTCAATTTTTATAGTTATTTATTCTAAAAGCATGACATCATCATACTTAATACTTTTCATTATTTTCATAATTGCCAATATACCGACAGCGGCACAATTAGTAATATTCTTTAAATACCGCGAAAAATAATCTTGGGGACGGTTCTTTTTGTTCTCAACAAATCAGTTTTTTGAATGGTTTTTGGCTCTAAGTATATTTAGTATTAACGGTTTCTAGTATTTTCATTTTCCGGGACGGTTTTTTATTACAAACAAAACCGCCTTTTTAAATGCAAAAGTAAATCCGTCCCCAAAATGCTAAAATCACTAAAATTATGTTGAATTCAAATGATTATTAATATAGAATAATGGGAAAATACTAAAGAAGAAAGTATTTAAAGAGGAGATAAATTTGAAGAAATATAAAGTATGGATTCTGTTAATATTATGTGTTTTATTTTGGTCAGGTAACTATATTTTCGGCTCCTTGGTTGTCTCGGAATTGACACCGATAGGGTTGACATTCATTAGATGGCTGTTTGCATCGGTTATTTTGCTAATGGTTGCACAAAAAATAGAAAAACCCGATTGGAAAGAGGTATTCGAACAATGGCCAAAAATATTAGCATTATCCTTGTTTGGTGTTACAGGCTATAATCTGCTTTTGTACTATGCTCTTTATTACACATCACCCCTTAATGCTTCATTGGTAAATTCATTTAATCCCGGTTTAATAGCCATAGTATCAGCTATTTATTTAAAGGAAAAAATTACCATGCATCACATTTTTGGAATCTTTATTTCATTCTTAGGTGTATTAATTGTTTTAACCAAGGGTAATTTGCTGCAGGCTTTAACCACTGAATATAACACCGGAGACTTGTTGATAATAGCTGCCGTAATTTCTTGGACGGTATACTCAATAATAAGTAAGAAGCTGACAACTGTTCCTCCAATTACATCTACGGGTGTTTCCGGACTTATTACTGCCCTGATGCTCTTTCCTTTTGCCATGAATAATGGAGTTTCTTATTTAAATATGAGCACCTTGGCATTGACAGCCGTTATATACATTGTTCTCTTTCCGTCAATGTTGTCCTTCGTTTTATGGAATGTAGGAGTCAGAGAAATCGGTGCTGCCAAAACAGGAATTTTTTTAAATTTAAACCCCGTATTTACTGCATTTATAAGCTGGTCAATGGGTCGTGAAATAACATGGGTACAGATAACAGGAGGAATTTTGGTGTTTACGGGCGTATATATTACAACTGCTTTCAAAGGAAAGCCGTCGGGAATTAAATAGGGAGGCAATATGGATAAAGGATATATTCACATTTACACAGGAAAGGGAAAAGGAAAAACAACTGCTGCCTTTGGCCTTGCCCTAAGGGCTGCCTTGTCAGGCAAAAAAGTCTTCATAGGACAGTTTGTGAAAAATATGGAGTATAATGAAACTAAGATAGCAAACTATTTGAGCAATATCGAAATAAAACAGTTGGGAAGAGGCTGTTTCATAAATGAAGACCCTGAGGAAGCAGATATAGAAATAGCCAAAAAAGCCTTGGATGAATGCAGCCTTCTGCTGTCAAAGGGAGAATATGACTTAATTATCCTTGATGAAATAAATATTGCACTTTATTATAAGCTGCTAAAGGTTTCTGATGTTGTCAGTGCAATAAAGAATAAAGCTCATAAGGTTGAGGTCGTGCTGACGGGAAGATATGCACCTGAAGAGCTAATTGAAATGGCTGATTTGGTAACCGAAATGGTCGAAATAAAACATTATTACAGTCAAGGAGTAATATCAAGAAACGGTATAGACTGCTGATAAATTCGGGACGGTTCTTTTCATAAGAACCGTCCCGTAAATTTTACTTTTTTACTGCCCTTGTTGCATAAAAGGTAGGCACATTGAGTTCATGGAGCCTTCCTGAACCGTTTGTATCTTCATAAATATCTGCTAAAACAAAACCTGCTTTCAATTGCCCGCCTATTTGTTCTTCAATCGAATGGGAAAATTCAATCCCCCAATCATTTTCCATGGAAAGCCGATAAAGCTCTTCATCCTTCAATGGGTTAAAGGGCAGCCTGCGAACCGGCCTTGTCTCATCATCATCAAAAATAAAGTTAATTCCGTTATCTAATCCTGCCAATAATATTCCGCCTTTTTTCAATACCCTGTAACATTCTTTCCAGACAGGCATAACATCCTCAATATAGCAATTTGATACAGGATGAAATATCATGTCAAATGTTTCATCCTCAAAGGGCAAGGGTTTTGTCATATCCGCCCTTACAGTTTTTATTTCATAGTTTTCTCTTTCAGCAACCTCTATTTCACTTGCAATTTGTTTCTCGGAATAATCCAGGACAGTACATTTTGCACCCAAGGCTGTGAAAATCGGCATCTGCTGCCCCCCTCCGCATGCAAGTCCAAGAATCTTTGCATTCTTCATTTCACAAAACCATTCTCTTGGCACAGGCTTGGTTGGTGTTAACAAAACAAACCAATCATTGTTTTTTGCTCTTTCAAATATTTCATGGCTGATAGGCTGTCCCCATTCCCAGCCCTCATCAATCCATTTGTCAATGAATTTTGAATTCACATCCGTATAGAATTTAGGGGACGGTTCTTTTCCTACTTCAAATTTTTTCTCTGAATTTTTCATATCTTATCCTTTTTAATTTTTTATATAAATCACTCCTGCAGTTATTGATAAATATCAATATATACAATTTTATCACTTGAATTTTAAAAATCAATTAAATTTTTACATGTGTAAATAAATGTATTGACAAAGTTAGCATAATGTATATAATAAATATATACATTAACGATGGAGATGGAAATGAATATAATAATAAGCAATACGAGCGGTCAACCAATTTATGAGCAGATTGTTTCTCAGATAAAATACATGATTATTACAGGTGAATTAAATGAAGGAGAGGCTCTGCCTTCCATGAGGCTTCTGGCAAAGGAGCTGAGGATCAGTGTGATTACCACAAAACGTGCCTATGATGAACTTGAAAGAGAAGGATTTATTGTTTCCTTTACCGGAAAAGGGAGTTTTGTAGCAGGTAAGAATATAGATTTGATAAAAGAGCAGCTTCTCAAGGAAATAGAAAACCATATGCAGGAAATAGTTAAGCTGTCAAACTCTTGCGGCGTAAAGCTAGATGAATTGATAGAAATGATGACATTGATTTATGAAGGAGAATAAGATGGAATATGCACTAAAATTAGAAAATGTAACCAAGGAATATAAGGATTTTAAATTAGACAATATTAATATTGCCCTGCCTAAGGGAAGTATAATGGGTTTTATCGGAGAAAACGGAGCCGGAAAAACTACTGCTATAAAACTGATATTGGATTTAATCAACCGTGATAAGGGCAAGATTACAATTTTAGGAATTTCAATGCCGGATGAGGAAACAATTAAATTATTGATATATTTATCACCCCTTATTGCAGCAGTAATATTTTTAATATCAATTTATATTTCATTGTTGATATATAAGAAAAAGGAATTTTAGCATATGATGAGGTGAGGATATTGTCGATTGAGAAAGGAAGCAATTATGAAAAAAATAGATACAATAATATTTGACTTAGACGGCACATTGCTGAGCACTCTTGAAGACATTGCAGATGGCGTCAATTATATATTGAAGAAATACGGCTTTCCACAAAGAACTTATGATGAAATAAGAAGCTTTGTGGGTAACGGAGCGGCAAGGCTTTTAGGCCAGGCTTTGCCGGATGGTCAAAAGACCCATGATTTTGTAAAATACCTTGAAGAATACAAAAAGTATTATTTAGAGCATAATAATATTAAAACATCACCCTATGAAGGCATTATGGAGCTGTTGAGCGAATTGTCCCATAAAGAATACAAGCTGGCCATAGTATCCAATAAAAATGATAAGAATGTCAAAAGCCTTAATAAAATATACTTTGAAGATTATATTAAAACAGCAATAGGCGAATCAAAGAATATAAAAAGGAAACCTGCCCCTGACATGGTTTATAAAGCTCTTGATGAATTGGGCTCAGCTCTTGAAAAGGCAGTATATATAGGTGACTCGGAAGTAGATATTCTTACTGCTAAGAATGCAAGCATACCTTGCGTTAGTGTTACATGGGGATTTAGGGATAAAGAATTTCTTAAAGGTCAGGGAGCTGAATATTTAATTGACCAGCCCCATGAGCTCCTTGAATTTTTAGGAGAAGAGCTTGTATCAGAGGGAGGACAAATATGAAAAAAATTTATGAATTTGATGCAGTTATTTTGAAGGTTCCGAATATAGATGGTGCCTATATAGAATTCCCCTATGATGTTAGAAAGGAATTCGGAAAAGGAAGAGTAAAGGTGTCTGCAACCTTTGATGGCGAACCATATGAAGGAAGTTTAGTCAGAATGGGAACTCCCTGTCACATAATAGGTATCAGAAAAGATATACGTGCAAAAATCAACAAACAACCCGGGGACACCATTCATGTAACAATCATAGAAAGAAATTAATGACAAGGGGACGGTGGTATTGTCATATTTTGGGAACAAAAAGAATTGTCCCCAAAAAATAAAAAGAACTGTCTCCAATTAATGGAACTATTTGTTCTTAATTACGTCATAATAATGTTAGTAGTTAATTGTTAAGGTAAAGAAGTTTTCATAGGAGGTCTTTAATGAATATTAAAAAATTTTTAGTTTTATTGCTCTGCATGGTTTTATTTACTTCCTGCTCTGATAATAGTATGTTGGAGGAGCCGGAAGAGCCCATTGAAGAAAAACCTGAAACCGGTGATGAAAAGAGTGTGCCTGCAGCTTGGAACATGAATATGGAAGAGTTTCATACGGATGTTCCTTTTAGCATACCTGTTTTTACACCTGCAGTGGAGAAATATGATGTTGATGAGGATTTATCCAATTTAGTAAATGCCGGCCAATATACCGGTTTTACAGATGAACAGATAAAATCAATTTACCAAGACGGTTTCGTTGTATTGAAACCAAGCTATGAATATTTGAAAATGCACCATATATATGAATATCCCATGTATAAGGAATCTCCTGTATTTATAACAGTTGACTCCGCTCTTCATTTATACCATATTTATTATGGCAATTCACTAAAGCTCCTTGAAGTATCTTCCTTGTATGACAAATTACAAGCTCTCACAAAAAATATGCTGACCGAAAGCTTAAATACCTATGATAACTCCGAGCATACAGAAATAAAGGAAGAATTGAAGTTTGCAGCAGCCTATTTTTTAACCGGAGCAAAATTGATTGATGCAGATTTGGAGGGAGTCGAGATCCCGGAGGAAATTGCGGCTTTAGCTGATGATGAGATAAGGCTTATTGAAGATGCTTTTGATTTTGCAAGCTCGCCGATATTGGGTAAGGATTTGGATTATTCCCAGTTTACCGTGAGAGGTCACTATACCGGTAATGAAAAACTCAGTCAATATTTCAAAACCATGATGTGGTACGGCCTAAGCGGCTTCCCGGTTTTTGATGAAAGTAAAGATGAGCCGGTGCTGGATATGGACAGTCTGACAAAATCAATGATAATTACATGTCTCCTTTTAAAAAATGAAGACAGTTTTGTTGACTTCGAAAATATTTACACTGCTACAGCTCTTTATACAGGTATGTCTGATGATTTGGGAATTTTTGAAATAAGGGACTTAATAACAAAGGTATACGGTCAAAATCCTGATTTGAATTTATTTAAGGATACTTCCTATTATGATAAGCTCATAGAGGAAGCACTTCTTTTGCCGGAGCCTAAAATACAACCTAAGTACACTTCTGTAACTGCATCTGCAGGCAGGCAGTTCAGGTTTATGGGACAAAGATATTCCTTTGATGCAGAAGTAATGCAGAATCTTATTGAACCATTTATAAGACCGGTGCCATCCGGGCTTGATGTGGTTGCATCCTTTGGCAGCTTAAGAGCAGAAGAGCTTTTGGACACATACTACAAACCAAAGGAAGAATGGAGTATGTATGAAGAACAATTAAATAAGATGCGTGAAAAACAAAGAGAAATTACCGATAATGAATGGAAGTCGGATCTATATAAAGGGTGGCTTTGGAGCATTAAATCATCTGCCCTATCTTTCGAGGACACGGAAGGTATGCCATTTTTCATGAGAAATCAAAAATGGACGGACAAAAACATCCACACAGCCCTGGGCAGTTATGCTGAACTTAAACATGACAGCATATTATACATGAAGCAGTCCGGCGCCGAGATGGGAGGAGGACCTGAGCCTGTAATTCCTTATAATTATGTGGAGCCCAATGTTGAAGTTTATGCAAAGCTTAAGTGGCTTGCAGAAAATACGAAAGCACAATTGGAAGCAAGAAATATGCTGAAGGATGAAATCGGCTTGGTATTAGACCAAATAATTGATATTCAAGATACTCTGATGAATGTCTCGGTTAAAGAGCTTACCAATCAGACTGTTTCTGAAGAAGAGAATTTAAACCTATACAGATACGGAGGAATGCTTGACAGCATTATTCAAATAATGCAGATGAATCTCATGAGGCATGGAGTTGATACAAGCAATGACTTCACTACAGCTCTTATAGCTGATGTTTCAACGATTGCTCCAAACAATCTATTTCCAAAAGGCACATATTTAGAAATAGGAAACGGCCTTCCCTGTGAAATTTATGTAGTGTGTCAGACTAACGGAAACACATATTTGGCAAAGGGAGCCTTGTTCAACTATTATGAATTCCTTTCTGATAAGAGACTTACCAACCATGAATGGCAGACAATGGTGGGAGTAAAAAGAGCAGCCATGGTTTATGACCAGGAAAAAAATATTCATGTACCTATGGATGTTTATGACAAAGACGGGAAGAGGCTTATTGATGAAGACGAATATGATTTTGAAAATATAATAATTACGGGTCCATCTGAAAATATGGTTCCTAAACCGGCTTGGACGGAGTCCTTTATATCACCGGAAGAAAATAGGGTAACTATAAACCATATTAAAGTTAACTGGGAGTAAAATGAAGAAACTATTAATAGCGGTCATATTAATAGGGGCTGTCTGTATACTTTTCAGACAGCCCGAATATTATGGCGCAGGTGAAATAAGAGTTGAACAAAATACATATGACATATATGAAAAAGACAATTATTTATATATAAAAACAGGTAAAAAATATGACAAAATATTTGATGAAGAAATAATTGACTATAAAATATACAACATAGATTCAGATGATGATGGAGAAATCTTGGTTATAAGCAGGCATGCAAGAGAAGAATACGGCAGTGACTTCATAATATATGACACAGAAGAAGCTGAAGGCACCATACTGACAAAAGAAATTTACAGACAGGATTTTTCTGACATAAAACCCTGGAAAGTTGATGCCTGCAACTTGGATAATGACGGTGAAACAGATATATTTATCGGGGTATACAAGGACACGGTATTCTATAAGGATATAAGAAAGAGACCCTTCTTTTATTCTTGGGACGGAGACCGCTTGCATAAGAAATGGCTTGGTTCATTTTTCACTGACTGGGATTTGGTGGACATAGCTTTTGGTGATTATTTCAATTTAGGCTATGATGTGGCTGCAGTTTTAGAAAAAAACAATGATTCTTATAGAGTAGGTATTTACCAATTCATAGGCTTTGGTTTTGAGAATATGGATACAAGCGAAATTTATACTAATGTCGAGGGTATTGAAACAGTCAGAGAAGGTAACAAAGATACTTTTGTACTAAATTTCAAAGGAATACTAAAGAATACGAGGATCCGATATTAGTTTTAGCGTCCTCTAAGGATGCTTCTTCCATTTTAATTAATTTTTAACAATTTATTAATGATTATGTAATTTCATGGAATTATAATTAATATATCAAATATTAAAAAGTGAAAGTTTCAGATTTGGAGGGAAGATGAAAAAGTTTTTTACGCGCAAGAAGATTATTATTTTTATTGTGGTTTTGGCAGCTGCAGCCATCATATTTTCATTTGTAAACAAGGGCTCTGCAGCTCCGGAAATGACGGCAAATGTTTCAAAGTTGGAAAGAAAAACCTTGGAGCAAATTATTTCAGTTAAAGCACCCTTGGAAGGAATTGAGAAGGCGGAGGTTGCGTCTCCTTTAAACTACAAAATAATCGATATAAGAGTAAAGGAAGGAGATATAGTTAAAAAAGACCGGATTTTAGCAGTATTAGACAGCGAAGAATTGGAAAAACAGATAGCATATGAAGAAAATCAAATTGAATTAAGCAAATTGGAAGCTCAAGATAAAATCAAAGCGATGCAGATTGAATACGACAAAGCATTAGCTAACTATAAGGAGTTAGAGGAAGCATATGAACAAAATAAGGAATTATATGAAAGCGGCGTAATAACTGAAGAAGCATTCAAAAAGATAGAAAACAATTTAGCAGATTCAAAAATAAGCCTTGAGAGTTATAACTCCGTCGACGGGAAAATACTATTGTCTGATGCCGATAAAAAACGCATTGAAATACAGGAGCAGCAACTTAAGTTAAAGAAAGAAGAGCTTGAAAAGGTACAAATAAAAAGCCCCATTGACGGAACTGTTACCAGAGTAAATGTCAATATCGGAAGATATGCAAAGGATACCGAAAACAGCCAAGCAATGTTTATTGTAGAAAACTTGGAAAAGCTCCAAATGAAGGTTGCCATAAGTGAGTTTGATGTGGGAAAAGTTAGATTAAATCAGGAAGCAGAAATTTATTCGGATATTTTGGGAAAGGATTATGCAAAGGGAATAGTTGCAAGAATATCTCCCACTGCTGAGCAAAAGGACAATAACACCATGGAAAGAGTGATTCCTGTTTTAATAGATATTACAGAAAGACCGGAAAATTTAATTGCCGGTGTAATAGCCACTGCCAAAATAAAAACAGATAAAAGTGAAAATGCATTTGCAGTGCCATCCGGAGCTATAGTTCAGGACGGGGAAGAATACAAGATTTATATACTGAATGAAGACAATACCATAAGCTCCATACCTGTTGAAATTGGCCTTGAAACAGATTTGGAATCAGAGATAAAGGGCGACTTAACCGAAGGAATGAAGTATGTAATAAATCCCGATGAAACATACCAAGATGGCATGACAGTAATCCCTAATGAAAATGAGTAGGTGCTATGGAAAAGATGATAAGAATTGAAAACTTAAATAAAATCTACAAAACCGGCTCTGTGGAGGTGCATGCATTAAAGGATGTAAATATCGAAGTTAACCATGGAGAATTTATAGCAATCATGGGGCATTCCGGCTCAGGAAAGTCAACCCTTATGAATATTATCGGCTGTCTTGACAGACCAAGCAGCGGGAAGTATTTTCTTGACGGAATTGAAATCGATAAACAAGACTCTGATGAGCTGTCACTAATAAGAAATAGAAAAATCGGTTTTGTTTTTCAGGCATTTAATTTAATACCAAGAACCGATGTACTTAGAAATATTGAACTTCCCATGATATATGCCAAGGTTAAATCAAAACAAAGAAGAGAAAGGGCTTTGGAGCTTTTGGAGAAGGTAGGTTTACAAGAAAGAATAAACCATCTGCCAAATGAATTGTCAGGCGGTCAAAAGCAAAGAGTTGCCATAGCAAGAGCATTGGCAAACAATCCACCAATAATTCTTGCAGATGAGCCTACGGGAAATTTAGATACTAACTCCTCTGAAGAAATTATGAATATATTCAGACAGCTCAACAAGGAAGGAAACAGTATCCTGGTGGTTACTCATGAACCTGAAGTAGCAAAATATGCAGACAGAATTATTGTTTTTAAGGATGGGTGTATAATTGAAGACAGAAGGAAAGAGGGTGTGAAAAATTATTTGGCTTGAAAATATTAAAATAGCTTTTCAGTCTATTTTATCAAATAAAATGCGCTCTCTTCTTACCATGCTTGGAATTATCATAGGAATCAGCTCAGTTATTTCAATAGTATCAATAGGCGACAGTATGAAGGGTGTAATGGATGATATATACAAGGATTTCGGTGAAAACAGAGCGATTTTGTATGTGGGAAATATAGAGGACTTTAGAACAACGGATTTTTTTTATAACGATGATTTAGAGCTTTTAAAAGAAAGATTTAATGAAAAACTATCATATATTTGTCCCTCGGATTCATTGAGAAGTGATGTTACAGTAAACAGAAATACCGTTAAGCTTAACATGGAATTCATTGACTCAGGCTATGAAAAAGTTCAACAAATTAAAATGCTATATGGCAGAATGATAAATAGTAACGATATAATAAGAAAAAGCAAGGTAGTTGTGTTAGAAGAAAAAGCTGCTTTAAAACTTCTTGGAAAGGGCAATGTTGTAGGAAATACAATAAGGGTTAAAATTGATAATACTATGGAAGACCTGCTTATTGTGGGAGTTTATAAAATTGAGCAGTCGCCTTTTTTAACATTGATGCAGGGACAAAACATGTATGAAAACAGCTTCATACCTTATACAATGCCTACTTCATCAAATTACGGTTATTATGCCTTGGATGTTTTCATTAATGAGAAATATTCCATAAGCACTACAGGTGAAGAGATAATAAGTTATCTTGCCAAACTGAAAAACAGGACACCGGAAAACTATATATATTATACTGTTGAGGAAGAGCAAGTTCAGGTTGAAAGTATAGTAACCGGTTTATCTGTTGCAGTTGCAGCCATTGCGGCCATTTCACTTTTAGTGGGCGGCATCGGCATTATGAATATCATGTTGGTATCCGTCACTGAAAGAACAAGGGAAATAGGTATAAAAAAAGCTCTTGGTGCAAGAACAAACGATGTTTTGTTTCAGTTTCTCATAGAATCAGCTACACTATCAGCAATCGGAGGAATTGTCGGAACCCTAACAGGCATTGGCTTTGTTATGATAGGAGGCTCATTTATTTCAATACCCATAGTTGTAAATCCCGGCTCAATTATATTAGCTGTTGCATTTGCCATGATAATCGGGATATTTTTCGGATATTATCCTGCAAAAAAAGCAGCGAAATCAGATCCTATTGAAGCTCTGAGATACGAATAAAATTTTTTTTACCATAAATATACTTTTATGATTGAATTTTTTTTGGATATACTATTAAAAAATAATTCAACATGGAGGTGACTATGAAAAAATTCATATTGATAATTTGTGCATTAATGCTATTAATGACAGCATGTGCACCGGGTGATGGAAATTTAGACGAGGACGAAAATAATGACACTATTGACGACCCTATTGATGACTCTATTGATGACTCTATTGATGACAATAATACCGGAGCAAATGCAAATAATGATATTTTCGACGATGAAGAAAAAACATTAACGGGAAAAGCGCAAGGATACGGAGGAGAAATAACAGTAACCGTAGTAGTTAACGGGGAAGATATAGTATCGGTTGAAGCAGTGGGAAAAGATGAAACAGAAGGTGTAGGCTCTTTAGCAATAGACGAGTTGCCTGATAAAATAGAACAAGCAGATTCAACGGATGTTGATGATATATCGGGTGCCACAAAAACAAGTCAAGGAATAAAGCAAGCGGTTAACAATGCTCTGCAAAGCAATATTCAGTCAAAGCAATAGTTATAAGAAGAATGTATATGAAAAACCAGCCTTAGGCTGGTTTTAATTATATGAGGAGGATAGAATCAATGATGTGGATGATTCTCTTATGCAGTCAATTTTATGAAGCTCATCTTGAATAGCTTTTAATCCCGTAGGCGCGCTGCATCTTACTTTCATAAGGATGCACCAAGTTCCGGTGACAATATGACACTCTTCTATTACCAAATCGGGAATTACCAAGCTTTTAAGTTGCTCCAAAAGCTTATCATAGTCATCGGTCCTGACCCTTAACGAAATAATTGCATATGTGGTGTAACCTAATTTTGTCCAGTCAATTTTTGCCTTGTATCCTTCAATAATACCCTGATCTTCTAATTTTGCCACTCTGTTATGTATTGCAGGCCTTGATAAATTTAATCTTTTTGAGAGCTCTTCGTGGGAAATTCTACCCTCTTTTTCTATGTTTTTTATAATTTGCATATCTAAGAAATCCATAATAACCTCTTGTCTTATCGTAAATTTATATTAAAAATTAAAAACTATCAGTTATAATATATCACAAAAATATGCAACTTGTAAATGATTATTAATTAAATTTTTGTAAAAAAATATAAAATTTTAATACAGATAATAATGTCGGAATATATAGTATTATTTTGGTAAATATAAGATAGAGAATGTTTTAATGGAGGAATTCTTTATGAAATATAAATTATTGTTACTGACAATTATATTGCTTTTATTTATGCCGGGATGTGCCGCAAATGACAACAATGCCGATGACACTATACCTGAAAAGGAAGAAGAGGAATATGGCAAGTATACTCACAATGGGAGAATTGTTAAAATAGATGAAGGCGGGTTTCATGTTCAAAGTGACGAAAAGGTAGAGTTTTTCAATGTGGATACGGAAGGAATGGGCAATTTTTACCTTGGTGAATATGTAAGATTAAATTCTAAGGATGGTAATGTTTATGATGTGTCTTTGGACGAAGAGTTTGATTATACCTCTGTAATGACAGCAGATATGTATGACGAGGACACTAAATTAAATTTGAAGGTTGGAGAAATATCAAGAGATGAAACAGGGACAATGAGAATTTACGGTTTAGCGGACGACAATAAAGAATATGATATAGCAGCAGGCGCAGAAACGGTAACAAACTTTGCTCATTCAACATTAAAAGTGGATGACAGAATTTCTGTGTATCCTGAAAGCATTTCAGACGGCACACCTGCGGTGGTTGAAGCTAAGGCCATTCTAAAGGATAACACTGATTGACAAAATAAGTATTATAGTTTACAATATGTATGAAATAAACCTAAAGATAATAGATATTAGGAGGTAAGTTTCGGCACCTTAATGTGCTGAAATTTGCCTTTGTTTTTTATAAGGAGAGAATAATGGATAAGATAATAATTACAGGAAATACTTTAACTTTAGACCAAGTCGCTGTAGTGTGTAGAAATTATGAAAAGGTAGAATTATCAGATTATGCGGTACAAAAAATTATTGAGTCAAGGAAGGTTGTTGATGAATTCGTGGAAAATGAAGATGTGGTTTACGGCATTACAACCGGCTTCGGAAAATTCAGCGATGTAACCATATCAAAGGAAGAATCAAAAACTCTCCAGGAAAATCTAATAATAAGTCACGCAGTAGGTGCCGGAAAGCCCTTTGACACGGAAATTGTACGAGGAATAATGTTATTGAGAATAAATAACTTAGCAAAGGGTTATTCAGGTGCACGTTTAGTTACCATACAAACAATGATTGAAATGCTGAATAAAGGGGTTCACCCAATCATACCTGAAAAAGGCTCTCTCGGTGCAAGCGGGGATTTAGCTCCCCTGTCTCACATGGTGCTGCCTATGATTGGACTTGGACAGGCAGAATACATGGGAGAGGTAATGCCGGGCAAAGAAGCCATGGAAAAGGCAGGAATACCTGTAATTAATCTGACTGCCAAGGAAGGCCTTGCTCTTATAAACGGGACACAGGTTATGACTGCTGTGGGGGCATTGACTGTATATGATTCCTTAAATATTGTTAAGGCAGCAGATATCGCTGCAGCCTTAAGCTTTGAAGCTCAAAACGGAATAGTGGATGCATTGGATAAGAGGCTTCATGAAATCCGTCCTCACAAAGGGCAGATTGATACAGCGAAAATACTGACGGAACTTTTAACCGGAAGCAAAATGACAACAAGACAGGGGGAAATCAGGGTGCAGGATGCATATTCTCTGCGATGTGTCCCCCAGGTGCATGGTGCAAGCAAGGATGCCGTAAACTATGTTAAGGAAAAAGTGGAAATAGAAATAAACTCAGTTACAGACAACCCGATAATATTCCCGGATACAAAGGAAGGCATTTCAGGAGGAAACTTCCATGGTCAGCCTATGGCGCTTTCCTTTGATTTTTTAGGAATTGCACTATCCGAGCTGGCTAATATTTCGGAAAGAAGAATTGAAAGACTGGTAAATCCCACATTGAGCGGATTGCCTGCATTTTTGGTGGAGCATGGAGGATTGAATTCAGGATTTATGATTGTTCAATATTCTGCAGCCGCATTAGTATCTGAAAACAAAATATTGGCGCATCCTGCTTCTGTTGACAGCATACCATCCTCCGCAAATCAAGAAGACCATGTTTCTATGGGAACAATTGCCGCAAGAAAAGCAAAAGAAATTATGGGAAATGTACGAAGAGTTTTAGCTATGGAGATAATGTGTGCATGTCAGGCAATAGATCTTAGAGGCAACAAGGGATTAGGCGCCGGAACAAAAATAGTCTACGAGGAAGTAAGAAAGGTAGTTCCCATGTTAAAAAAAGACAGACCCTTATATGAAGATATCAATAAGTGTGAAGAATTAATCATTAACGGATTTTTAACCTTCATTCGCTAAGAATTATAGTCGTGTTCTGCAAATGTTCGCTTGATATTTTTATTATTTTTTCTGATATTGGATTCTTCGTTTAGGGCTAAGGATGACATACATAGATTTGTTCGAAAGGCAGGGGTTTTTTATTGAATAATGCATACTTGAGTGTTATAATAAAACAAAATAAAAAATATGTGGAACAAAATAAAAAACGTTAACGTCTAATATATAACCGAACGGGGTGGAACAATGAATAGCAATGAAAGGTGGCTCATAGAGGAAAGTAAAAAGGGTAATATTGATGCTTTTTAGCAGCTAATCAAGGATTATAAAAAAAGTGCCTACAACATTGCACTGCGTGTTATGAGAAATGTCGAAGATGCAGAAGACGCTTCACAAGAAGCACTGATAAAAATATTTAAAAATATTAACAACTTTAATATGGAGTCCACCTTTAAAGTGTGGATGTACAGAATAGTAGTAAACACATGTATAGATTTTAAGCGCAGAAAAAGTTTAAATACAATATCTATAGATGAAACAATAGACTTAGGTTCAGGAAGGGAAATACAAAGAGAAATTTCTGATGAATCAAGCAATCCGGATGCATTAATCGAAAGAAATTACAGCACTCAGCTAGTAAATGATGCAATCAATATGTTGGAGGATGATTTTAAAACAATAATAATACTGAGAGATATAAAAGGTTTCACATATGATGAGGTATCCCAAATACTTAACTGCAATTTAGGAACAGTGAAATCCAGATTATCAAGAGCCAGGAAAAGCCTAAAAGAAATTTTGGAAAAGGAAATTAAAGCTGATAGCTAAGGTGGTGATGAGATGAAATGTAATGAAATAAGTGACAAACTGTCATTATATATTGATAATGAATTAAGTCATGAAGAAATGCAATTAGTGGAAGAGCATTTGAATTCATGCGAAAATTGTCAAAAAGTCTTGGAAGAATATAAAAAATTGATATCAATATTACAAAACTTACCGGAAGAAGAGCCACCTGAAGGTTACTGCAAAAGACTTCATGAAAAGTTATTGCAGAACAGCTCTCAGCCGGAAGCTAAAAGAACTGCTTCAAAAATAAAGAGCTTCAACCGCAATAAATGGCTGAAATACGGCAGCATTGCCGCAGCATTGGTATTAGTGTTTCTTGTGGCGGGTATAAATAATATAGGCAGAATGGGAATGAAAGCTAAAAATCAATCTTCCTATGATATGGCAGCAGAATCACCTGCTGAATATAATGGGGCTCCTGCCCCGGCCGCACCCAAAACAGAAGCGGCAATGCCTGAAGAAGCTTCGGGAATGGGGTATGACGGTGATTATAACATTAGAGGCGAACTTTCTTACCGGTCAGATGATTCAATAATGATGACAAGCTCAATGGAAGAAAGAGAAATGAAGATAATTAAGACCGGAACAATTTCTGCTCAAACAGAGGATTATGACACGTTTTTAAATGAGCTGTCAATTAAAACAAGTTCCATGGGCGGATTTTTGGAGAGCAATAACACTGAAGTTTACCAGGTCTATAATGATAAAAAATTAATGTACGGAAGTCTTAGAATCCGAGTGCCGCAGGAAAGTTTTTATGAATTGGTTGATTATTTAGAAAACATCCTTGAAATAAGAAGAAAGAACATCAATGAAACAGATGTAACCAAGGAATATTATGAAAAAGACAACAAGGTAAAAAACTTGGAAATTCAAGAGCAACACTTAAGAGAGTTGTTCGAAAAAGCAACAACAGTTGAAGAAATGCTCCTCATAGAAAATGAGCTTAGAAGAGTGAGGACTGAAATAGATGCATTAAATATCAGTTTAAGCGACATAAATGACAGGGCTGCAATGTCGACAATTAATTTGGAAATTGAAGAAGTTATGACTGCAAGCCTAACCTTAAAAACAAAGGACAGTGTGTGGGACAGATCAAAGGAAGGTTTTATAAACACGGTTAACGGGATAATAAGAGCTGTGGAAAACTTAGTTGTAAACCTAGTATCAAGCTCCCCTATCCTGATTCCCGCAATAGTCATATGTATAGTCGGCTTCCTTAAAATAAAAAAGTATTGGCGACATAAAATTTAGGATGAACTTATGAACACTCTTATATTAAGGGTGTTTTTATTTTGTTAAATATAGTTTATAGTTTTGCATGAGTATGATATAATTAAGTATAAAATAAAAAAGAGAGGCAGATTATGAGTCAAAGTATTGCAGATATGCTTAATGATAAATCAAGAGAACAGATGAGAAGCATGATTAAAACAAATAAAACAATTGCGGAGCTGAAGCCCGGAGAAAAGGCAGACGGGTTTTATCTGATTAAGAACTATGAAGTTAAGAAAACCACCAATGGAAAACAATATATTGATATAGACTTAGTTGACAAAACCGGTGAAATAAATGCCAAGGTGTGGGATTACTCTCAGGAAACAGAAAAATTAATTGAAGAAAACCCCATTGTAAAGGTAAGGGGAGAAGTCTTGGAATGGAGTGGAGCAAGGCAGCTTAAGGTCAATAAAATAAGGGAGAAGAAGCCTGAAGACAATGTTCATATTCAAGAATTAATACCTTCTGCTCCAATTGACCTCGGTGAAATGCTTGAAGCAGTTAAGTCCTATATAAAGAAAATTAAAGATATAGAAATTAGAACATTAACAGATAATATCCTAAAGAAATATGAAAATAAACTGTATTATTACCCTGCAGCAAAAAGAAATCACCATTCATACAGAGGAGGACTTTTATATCATAACCTTCGTATGCTTCAGTCAGGGGAGAAACTTTGTCAGGTATATGATTTTCTTAATGCTGACTATGTATATGCCGGAGTAATACTTCATGATATGTGCAAAGTATTGGAGATGGAATCCGATGAATACGGCATAGTATCTGATTACAGCATGGAAGGCAAATTATTGGGACACATAATTCAAGGCATAAAGGAAATAGAAACTGAAGGTGAAAAGATAGGCATAGACAGAGAAAAGAGCGTTCTTTTGCAACATATGGTTTTATCCCATCACTATGAGCCCGAGTTTGGCAGCCCCAAGAAACCTATGACAGCGGAAGCAGAACTTTTACATTTCTTGGATATAATTGATGCAAGAATGTTTGATTTCGAGCATTCCCTTGAAACAATCGAGCCGGGACAATTCACAGATAAGATATGGCTTTTGGATAACAGAAACCTTTATAAATCAAAAGATTCTTAATCCCTTAAGATTAAGAATCTTCTTTATATCTTCTTCTATGTCTGATGCGAATCGGTTTCTGTGCCTTTTTTTCATTTCTTATGTTTCTCTCTGCTGAAGGGG
>JAAYPY010000028.1 GCA_012519555.1 Tissierellia bacterium
AAAGCTGCAGCAATTATTATTTCTCTTGGTGCTGACGATGCATCGAAAATTTATAAATTTCTGAAGGAAGAAGAAATTGAGCAACTTACATATGAAATCTCAAGATTACAACATTTAAGTCCTCAGACAATGGAATCTACTCTCAAAGACTTTTACGAATTATGTCTTACCCAAAAGGTTATAACAGAAGGCGGCTTAGAATATGCAAGGAATGTATTAGAAAAAGCATTTGGAACACAAACAGCCACAAGTTTGCTGGAGAGGGTAACAAAAACAATGCGTTCAAAATCATTTGATTTCTTAAGAAAAGCTGATTATAAAAACTTATTGACTATTATACAAAATGAGCATCCTCAAACAATAGCTTTAATACTATCATATGCCAGGGCAGATCAAGCATCGGCAGTTATTGCGGAGCTGCCCAAGGAAAAACGGATAGAGGTAGTTGAGAGAATAGCAAAAATGGACCGCACATCTCCGGAAACGGTAAAACACGTAGAAAGTGTGTTAGAGAAGAAATTCAACTCAATAATATCGGTGGACTTTACAGAAATAGGCGGCATAAACTATGTTGCTGATATCATGAATAATATGGATAGAGGAAACGAGAAGTACATATTTGATGAGCTTAATAAAAAGGATGCCAAGCTTTCGGATGAAATCAGGAAGAAGATGTTTATATTCGAGGATATTGTTACATTGGATTCAATGAGTATTCAAAGATTCCTTCGTGAGGTTGACAGCAAAGATTTAGTATTGTCTATTAAGGGTACAAATAAAGATGTTTCAGATGTATTATACAGCAATATGTCCACTAAGATGGCAGAAACAATTAAATCAGAATTAGAATACACACACAATGTACGCTTAAGGGATGTAGAAGAAGCACAACAAAGAATTGTATCAGTTATAAGACGACTTGAGGAAGAAGGAGAGCTTGTAATAGCTAAAGGCGGGAAGGATGATATAATTGTCTAATATAGTTAAATCTGAATATGTAATTTTTGACGAAGGCAATAAACATAAATACGAGTCTTCAAAGTATAAAATAAATACACATAGAGATGATTTATTCAAAATATACAATCAGAGGGAAATCATAATAAGCGAAGCTGAAGAAGAAGCAAGAAAAATTATTGAAACTGCAAAAAACGATGCCCGGGCTCAAATAGCAGAATGCAAAAAGAAAGCCTACGAAGACGGTTACAATTCAGGCTTGGAAATAGGAAAAAAAAGAGGATACAAGGAAGGGTATGATGAAGGTCAGGCAAAGATTTCGGAAATACTTTTAGAGCAAAACAAGAAAGCAACAAGAGAAATAGCAGAAATGATCGAAAAGATAGAATTTGAAAAATCAAAAATAATTTCAAAATATGAAGAAGAATTAGCAAACCTATCTATAGAAATTGCCGAAAAAGTAATAAGGAATGAAATTGAAACCAAAGATAATCTTGTATCGGCTATTATTAAGGATGTAATTAAGGACTACCGCAATGTAGAGTGGATAAAGATTTATATTTCAAGCAAGGATGATGCAGCAGCTATTCAAGCAGATAAAGAATTAGCAGATGAACTTAAAAAAATAGCTCAAGACATTAAAATTGAAGTGTTGGATGAATTAGAGAAGGGAAGTGCAATAGTTGAATCAGCTGATGGAATAGTTGAAGCAAGTATTGATACTCAGCTGAAAAACCTTAAGGAAATGGTATTAAATAAAAATGCAGGTTAGAGATAAATTTAATTATATCCGAGAAACATTGATAAAAGAAGATTTTTATACGCATATCGGAAAAGTTAAAAGAATATCAGGATTGATGATAGAAGCATCGGGCAGTAAATACAAAATCGGTGAAATATGTGAAATCGTGACTGAGACAGACAAGAAGGTAAGAGCAGAGGTTGTTGGTTTCAATGATGGCAAAGTTCTCTTGATGCCCTATGAAGATATTAAGGGGATAGGTCTTGGAAATACTGTTGTATCAACCAACCATAAACTTAAAATACCCGT
>JAAYPY010000002.1 GCA_012519555.1 Tissierellia bacterium
AGGCTGTAATACACTGCACTGGCTCTCGCTCCGTTTGGCGTATTGGCAAAAAGCCAGTTCTTTCGGTTATGTGTTATAGCACATAAAAGATATTATGTGCTCACCTAAGTTATGTGTTATTGAATTTAATGATATCATGGTTTTCAAATAATTCAAACAAGGAGGAAAACCATGAATCAAAAACATATTCATATCTTTACAAATTTTCTTAAGGATCGAGGTTACGCAAAAAGCACCATCAGCTTGTATATTAGAGTTATAGAAAAGGTGCAAATTAATCCGGAGATATCAACAGCTGGAGATATTTATCAGCACATAACCAGAATACTTGAAACGCGGGAAACATTCTCTCCTGCTATCCGGCGTTATCTCAAGCCGGTATTAAGTTTGTATTTTTTAATGCAAACCAGGACTAAGTTTAAAGATTACTCGCATTTAGTTAATAACCGAACTTCAAAGTATCATGATATCTTGGATGAATTCTATGAATATTCAGTAAGATTTAAGTCTATGTCAGAAATGTCGGCAAGAGCCGAGCGTCAGCATATCAGCGAGTTTCTTGATTATTTAAATTGTATGTCTGTTAAGGAACTATCTACTCTAAAGGCTACTGATGTAAGGGATTATGTTTGTAATCGGCTGTCCAGATGCAAACCATCAAGCCAAGGCAGATATATAACATCTATAAAAAATTTCTTTAGGTTTCTGGAGTATAAAGAAATACCTGTCAGTAAATCGGTATTGGAACTACCACTTACATCTGCGACACGGAAAAAAGCGAATGTTCCCGTTATTTTAACAAAGGATGAAGAAGACCGGTTAAGATCACACTATACGGGAGATAACCATAGATGCAAGCGTAACAATATAATAATACTCTTAATGCTTGAACTTGGCATGAGGTGCACAGAAGTTGCATCTATAAGGCTTTCTGATATATCTTGGCATGATGCTACGATAAAATTGCAAAAAACAAAAACAAAGAAGGAACGATTACTTCCAATTTCAAAAAAATTGGGAAAGTTGTTAGAGGAGTACGTAATAAACTACAGGCCACACACTAACAATGAATATTTGTTTCTCCGCAAAGGGCTCTACAACCAGTATGTGCCGATGAATTTCCACAGTATTCGTAGTGTTGTGCGAAACGCCTTTCAAAAAGAAAACATCACCGGTTGGTGGAAAGGTACCCACGCCCTTCGCAGAACGGCTGCTTCACATATATTTAATGCAGGCAATGGAATAAAGTTGACTGCGGATATTTTGGGACATAAATCATTGGATTCAACTACTGCGTATATAAAAGTTGATTTTGAATCCTTAAGAAAAACAGCCTCACGCTGGCCGGGAGGTGTTTCACATGAATGAGAACACCATTCTGAAGCAGTTAAGCGAGTATATCAAGTATATGCGCAGTCTAGGCTTTAAATTAACCCATGAAGAAAAAGCATTAGAAAATTTTGCACAATATACTCTCGAAAGGAACTATGACGGACCTTTAACAAATGCGATTGTCTTAGAATGGATATCAACTGGTGGACGGTCTGTTAAAACCATGGGAAGAAAGATTGAAGTAATAAGACCGTTTTCTAAATATGTTGCTGCAATTGACGAAAACGCCGAAGTTGTAAGTAATCGATTTTTTAAAAATGTACATAACAGACCAACTCCATATATTTATACGGAAGAAGAAGTAGTTAAACTTATGGATAAATGTAAAAATTTGTATTCTCCGGATGGCATACGGGCTAAAACAGTATCGACTGTAATAGGATTGTTATGGTCTACAGGAATGAGACCGTCAGAACCGGTTAACCTTCGAATAAGTGATGTTGATTTTCAGAATAATGTCATTCATATACGTGAATCTAAGTTCACAAAAGAACGTTATATCCCTATAGATGATTCTGTGTCGGATAAACTATATGAATACAAAAATTTTATTGGTAAAACAGTTGGAGAGCAAGCTCCTGAAGCTGCATTCTTTTATATGACCGGAGGAAAGCCTTTAACGAAAAGGGCTTTAGCGCATGCATTCATGTTAATTCGTCCATGTATCAATGCTCATCCAACAGGATATCCGGCTGTAAGGCTATATGACTTTCGACACACAATGGCATGCAATACTATACGAAGATGGTCTGAACTTGGAATGGATGTCAATTCTTATCTTTATATCCTGTCAACCTATTTAGGACATGTAAAACCGCAGGACACCTACTGGTATTTGTCAGCTACACCAGAGATGCTGGAATTAAGCTGTTCAAGGTATGAAGCCATGTTTGGAGGTATCGAAAATGAGAACTGAAATACCAACATTCCAAAAACTCTTGCAGAATTTTTTCCTTCAGCGTCTGATACAGCATCGTAAGGTATCTGGTGAGACAATAAACTCATACAGAGATACATTTCGCATATATTTGAACTATTTATCTGAAGTTTACAGCATTGAGCCTATGTCAATTGAAATCGTTCACTTAAATCTTGAATATTTACAGGGATTTTGTAGATATCTTGAAGAAAAGCGTAATAATAAAGCAGTTACAATTAACAACCGGCTTTCTGCTATAAAATCATTTCTTCATTATGTATCAGAAATGGAACCCGAATACAGTGAAATTATAAAAAAAGCGCTTATGATCCCATTTCAAAAACATGAAGAGCCTGTAATGGGTTTTATAACGAAGGATGAATTTAACGCGATGCTTAATGTGTGTGATACCAGTACATTCTTAGGATCCAGAGATAAACTTATGTTGCTTATTCTGTATAATTCCGGTGCAAGAATCTCAGAAATACTTGCATTAAAATGCTCGGATCTAAAAGATATTGATATTCCAGGACGCACAAGTTTAAGAATACTTGGTAAAGGACGGAAGGAAAGACTAGTTCCTCTGTGGAAAACCACTTCTCGGTATCTAAAAAAATATATTATTACAAATGATCTTAAAGATAATGATAGTCTTTTTTATAATAAAAACGGTGATAAATTGACACGTTCCGGTGCACGATTCCGTATCAGTAAAATAGTCGAGCAAGCTGCAATTTCTATGCCATCTCTGGGAGAAAAAAACATTACGCCTCACTCATTTAGGCATTCAACTGCAATGAATCTTCTACAATCGGGTGTTGACATATCTACAATTGCAATATGGCTTGGTCACTCCAGTATAGAAACAACCCACAAATATATGGTTGCTGATATGGAAAATAAACGAAAAGCAATGGAGAAAGTCGGTTCATTCGGAAATGCATCATACAAATATAAGCCATCAGCTGATTTGCTCAGTTTTTTAAACTCGTTATAAATAACTTTAGTTATGTGTTATAAAACTGCGGTAATTATGCTTTTTAAATACAAGCAGATTACCGCAGCACATAACTTAGGTGAGCACATAATTCCTTTTATGTGTTATAGCACATAAAAGGAAGAACTGGCTTTTCAGTGATACCCAACGTGGAGCAAAAGCCAGTGCAATAGTCTATAGTGTGATAGAATCAGCGAAAGCGAACCAGCTTAATCCATATATGTATTTAGTGCTTTTATTGACCAAGCTTCCTGGCCTAAAAGGATTAACGGCAGAATCCTTAACCTCCTATCTGCCTTGGTCACCGGAATTACCAGACTGGTGCCGGAATTCTGTTGAAAACAATACACCCTAAGATTAAGCGCTTACTGTGCACAAGAATTCGCTATGAAAGCCGAGCCATGCAATCCCTGAGGAGCTCAAGAAGAAGATACTTTCGATACGAAAGGGAGCCGGTTACGAAGTATCAAACTTCAAGCATTTCCAAGAACTATTAGATAAAGTTCAGATTGAATTGCTATGATATAAATTCAGTAAACGCCGGCGTAAGAAGAGAGCCTAAAAACTGATATTTATTGTCCAAAGATAGCCTATGGAAGACATTTGGCCAATGAGCTATTAGCGCATTTCTTTTTACAATATCAGACGTACAACAAAAGGCAAGATA
>JAAYPY010000171.1 GCA_012519555.1 Tissierellia bacterium
AATAATTCTGCATTTTCAGTAATAATAAATTCATTAAACTCATGCAATTCTAATTCGTCGATTAGAAGCTTAATTATTTGATTACATATTTCAATTTGTTTATTTAATTTATCTTTATTGGAAATTCTGTTAAGAGATTTGTTTATTACTATAGACATGTATTTTGATAAGATTGAACTGCCTTCTTCTTCGTCTATTTGTTTTGTATCTATATGGTATTCTTTTTTATGTTTAAGTTTATGGATTTCTTCATCTATAAGTTTATTGATAACAGACTCATAGAAGCCATTATTAAGTGACATAAGCCTCCACCCTTGTCAATAATTGTTTTTAATGATTATAAATGTTAAATTTTGGATATTTGAATTATTATAACACAATTTGACAAATTAATCTATATAATATTATTTTTCTTATAAAAAAAAGGCTCTAAATATCCCTAACATAGAGCCTCTAATTCATATTATAAATAATCCATTATATCTGATTATTAATTAATATGATATATCTCTAATTGCTTTTTACAATTTGTATGTTTTTATACTCTTCCCTCAACATTGACATCAGGTGCAAATCATAGTATTTACAGTCTTTTTTTGCTGAATGTCTCATTATTCCTTCATATTTAAAGCCTAATTTCAAATACAGATTACCTGCTAAATTGCCTGTATAGTGGTCTAAGGTAACCCTTTCCATTTTCAGTTCATTGAAACAATAGTCAAGCAAAACCTCCATACATTCTCTTCCATAACCTTTTCCAAGGTACTTCTTTTCTCCTATGTATATTCGGGTAATATCAATGAAATCAAATTCTCTTGAAATATTAGAAAGATAAACTCTTCCTATAGGTCCTTTGTTTTTCAGAATAATTGTATATTGCTCCTTTGAAGGGTCCTGCTCCCTGGTAATAAATTCTCTTACTACTTCCTCGTATGTACGCTCTTTGTTTATGGTCAAAAATTCCTTTACGTAATCTTGTTGTTCCCACTTGGTAAATATTTCGCAATCATCAAAGACGCTCTTTCTGATAATAAGGTTTTCCGATTCCATCTTGTCCTCCATGTGTTTTTTTATGTTTTTATGTATTAATTATATCTTGTTGTGATGTATTTTTCAAGCAAGTAACTGTTATGCCCATCATTAATTAATTTCATTACATTTGATTATATAGTTTAGCTATACATACATCCCCCTGTATTCTTTTATTTTATTATTTAGTAATAAAGCTTGTAACACATTAATAAAATGTATTGGAAGGGGTGGTGAAATGAATAAATTGACAAAAAAAAGGCTTAACATTAAAAGAAAGGAAACATTTAATAAAAAATTAGCTTTGCAGGTTGTTTTCAGCATAATCTTGGTAGCAGCAGTTATTGTAACGAAAAATATAAACTCGGATTTGTCGGAAAAATTCATAGAGGCAGCAGATGAAAAAATGAGCGCAAGCATCGAATTGTTGGAAGTACGAGATACCATTGTAGAAGGCTTTTCCACTGCAATAAAAAAATTGCCTTTTGTGGGAGAAGAAGAATCAAAAGCGGTTATAGGGACCCTCTACAGGAAATATGGATTGAACAAAACTGATGAATCATCATATTACAACCATGGAATAGATATCAAGGCTGATACACAGTCAGTTAAGGCAATTACGGAAGGAAAAGTAGTATCATTGGGAAATAACGAAAATCTTTCAGGCTATATTGTTATACAAAATGAAGACATGACGCTTATTTACGGGAAAATAAATGAGGCTTTTGTTAAAGAGGGGGACAATGTATCCAAGGGGGATGTTATTGGAGCTCTTGACGAAGAAAATATGATTCTTCACATAGAAGTTTGGGAGGATGGTGCTTCAATAAATCCTACATCATTATTCGATTTGACAAAATAAAGCATTTGGGGCAATGCATTTAATCATTGCACTTTTAGCACATGAAGTTTCCCATGTCTTTTCGGCAATATTGCTGAATATTGAATTCACAAAAGTCAAAATCACACTATTCGGGTTCAATCTAAATGCAGATTTAGATAATGTTTCACATGCAAAAAAAATCATTTTATTCTTTGCAGGTCCTGCATGTAACTTATGTCTGTATTTCGGATTTAGAAATACCGAATATTTTAAGTTTGCAAATATTAATTTGTTCTTGGCGTATATGAACTTAATTCCCATTGTACCCTTGGACGGCGGAAATATTTGTAAAACTGTTTTAGAATTTTTTTTGGATACAAGGACAGTTTCCGGTTACATAACAATGACTAATGCTTTTTTTATACTTTACTTCATAATTATAATACATGTTTACAAGAATTATTTGTACTTTTTGCTTGTTTGTATGGGACTTAAGGGAATTGTTGATGAAAACAGATACTTGCTTGAAAAATCTATTATAAACAGATACAATCTTTTATCGAAAGCAGAAAAAGAAAAAAATCTCTAAACAACTTGTTAGGCTTAGAGATTTAATTTTTTTATTATATTGTTGATTTCGATTTTTAATAATTTTTCATCAAAAATCATCTCATAGCAGAAATCCGAATAATTTGCATTTTCTTCGATTAAAGATGTAATTGTTGTATTAGTTAATTTTTCAATATCGCTGCTTTTCATCATTTTTCCTTTTTTTGCATTCTTTTTATTATACTTATTAATTATGACAATAAGGTTTGCAGCCTTTGAAGAAATTGCTTTATCAAAATTTATCTCTTTAATAGAGGAAAAATCATTGTTATTTATTGTTATTGCATTATCGATTTTTGAAAAATCTATATATGCTGACGTTAATAAATCTGCGTCTATTATTACATTATCAAAGTTTTCTATGCTTTGAAGCAAATTTATGAATGATTCTTTGTTAAGCTTATTTATTTTACCGGGAATTCTGGGACATGGCAAAAGATATAAATTTTCTTTAATTTCAATGATCCCCTGTTCCAAAGTACAGGTTTTTTGCATAACATCTACCACATCATAAATAATATCTTCATTCACATTCAAATATTCTGACATTTTGAGCTTTCCCGAGGATAGATCAATCATGAGAACACTCCTGCCCGACCTTGAAAGCTCAACTGCCATCTTTATACTTATTATAGTTTTCCCTATGTTGTTTTTATGCGAACCTGTTATTATTATACTCATTTTTTGTCTCCTTTTTTCACATTGCTATATTATAAGAAAAATGATAAAATGTGAGCGGCATTTTTATCATTTTCCGCCACTGTAAATTGCAGGGTTAGGGCATCTCATTAATTTTCAAGTATTCCCCTATAACTTCTCTCACTATTGGAATTGGATAACGTCCCGAGCCTCCCTCAAAAAGTACACATGCTACTGCAATTTGAGGGTCATCGTAAGGTGCAAATGCAACATACCATGCAAAATCATCATAAGTCTCTCCGGTTTCAGGGTTAATTCCTTGGTTTTGAGCTGTACCGGTCTTGCTTGCTACTTCAACAGGGAAGTTTGAAAATGGTTTTGCGTTGTCGTCATAAGAAACAAGTTTCATACCATATTTGACAACATCTAAATAGCTGTCATCGGATAGATCTATTTTTTCTGATTTCCTCAGTGGTACATAGTCTGTATCCTTGCCGTCATATGTTTTTATTTCTTTAACTACACTGACATTGTTTCTGTAGCCCCCATTTGCAATGGAAGCTGTGTAGTTTGCCATCTGCAGTGTTGTATAAGCATTATTCCCTTGTCCTATACTGATGTTTAAATTATCTCCCACGGTCCAGGTTGCTTGGTTTATATATGAATATTTAATAATGTCCACCAAGGGTATATAGTTGTCGTTTGTTTTTTCAGGGTTTAAGTTTAAAGCTTCGAGACCTTCATAAACTTCTCCTCTTGTCATTGGCTCATCTCTGTCAATCCAGCTTACTATTTCTTCTATAATCTCATTTTTCATTGATGCATCAATTACAACCCCATCCTTGAGGTATCTCTCTATGTTTGCTTCCAAGAATAATCTTAGATAAACGCGAATTCCGGATTTTTTTCCTTCGATGCTGGGAACTCCTCCTGAAGCTTCTTGAGGTATGTCTATTTCAATTCCTGTTTTGGAATCTAAACCGAAATTCCTTGCCATATCAATGATATCTTCGGCATCAACTGTAACTGTATGTTTTTGATGAGTAGCCAAATTTTCTCCAAGCACTGTTGTATAATAGTAAAAGTTACAGGAATTCATTATTGCCTGATACAAGGTCTGGGAACCATGCCTTCCTCCAAACATGTTATGAATCCAACAGCTGAAATACCTGTCCCCTACCTTCATGGTTCCGGCACAGTAAACTGTTGTATTTGGATTAACGCCCTTTTCCAAGGCAGCCAAGGAGGTAATCATCTTAAATGTAGAGCCCGGCTGTATTGCAGTAAGCATTGCTATATTGTATAGGGGTCTTGGTGCCAAGGGATTTTTAGAATCATTTAAAAGACTGTTCCAGTTCTCCGTACTGATTCCTGTTGAAAACAAATTCAAGTCGTATGCCGGGTAATTTGCCAAGGCCAAAATTTCACTTGTCTTTACATCAAGAGCAACTAAGGCTCCCGAATAGGCATTTTCATACTTGTCTTTAAAGTGAAAGTCCCCCCATTCACTTTCAAAAACTCCGCCTTCGCGAATTTTTTCAAGACCCTTCTTCAAAGATTCTTCTGCCTTTTTCTGCAGCCTCAGATCCACGGTCAAATATAAATCATCTCCGGGAACAGGTGCCTCACTTGATACTGAGCGGATGGTTCTTCCCACATTATTTACTTCAACTGTTTTCTTGCCTTTTTTTCCTCTTAAATAATCTTCGAATTTTTCTTCAAGCCCTGTTTTGCCTATTATGTCGTCAGTGCTGTATCCCTTTTCAACAACATATTCCTGTAATTCATAATCTTGGGCAATTTTACCTAAGTAGCCTATGATATGAGAGGCGCTTTCATATTGAGGATAATATCTCAGAGGTTCAATTTCAATATTAATACCGCTTAATTCGTGCGACCTTTCAGAGATCATTGCAACGGTTTTTTCTGAAATGCTGTAGCAAATATCAACAGGGTGGTATGAGAAATAGCTTGTTCTGTTGTACCTTTCTCTTAATACCATCATATTTCGCATATCATAATCATTGATATCTTCAGGTATTTTTAGGGACTCTCTAAGCATTTTAAATACTTCTTCCGCTGAATAATCATCCTTGTATTTAGCAGATTCAACGTTGTTTTTTATCCAGTTTTTCTTGTTTCGCAAGGCAGTATATTCCCATTCAGCTATTGATATTGAAGGATTAACGTATTTTAAGAGCTCTATTTGGGAAAAATATTTTATGTCATCATCTGTGACCAAATTATACAAAACATCATAATTTTTAAAAGCTAATTCCTTAACAAAATCATAGGCACTTGTGCTGTATTCGATATGCTGCTGAGTAAAATATTTATTTCGTATTTCTGTATCTGTATATTCAAATATCCCGACTTCGCCATCTTCTATAAATTCAACCGGTAAATCAGGATAGATTTCTTTCAATCTGTCAATAAGAATTGCCCCCGGCTTAATTTTTTCATTCCCTTTATAGACTGTCTTTAGCAAGTTATCTATGGAATTTTTCATGGTTAGAATAACAAAATCATCTTTTGCTGATGTTTTTAGCGTAATTTCTTCATTTGTGGCATTTAAGTTTCTTTTGTTATTTTCATATTCTTCATCCTGTATAAAAGAGAACTCATTAAGCTTTATATTCGACGCTAATCCTTCTGATTTCAAAAATTCATAGGATAGTCTTCTGATTTTAGAATTAGAAAATAGGGACGACAAATATTTGTTGTTGTTAATCAGTAATTGTTCCACTGCTTCTTCAGCAGTTAAATTTTCCTTTAAATTGTTTTCCGTGAGCCAAATTTGTATGGGTGTTTTTGGCTCAGGTGTTTCATTATCTGCTTGAGTTTCTTCTGTTTCAACCGGTATAATCATCTCCTCATTATACTCAAAGTTCTCATTGCTTAATTTTATCGGTACTTCATCCTGCAAAATAGCAGCATGTACCCTTTGCTTGGGAGAAAAGTTTTCTCCATATATTATAGTGCTGAAATTCAACCATTTATGGATGTTTTCTTTAACAGTTTCAATTGCTTTTTCTTCAGCTGTTTGGTAAGTGAGTACTTCGATTTCTTCTAATCTATTAGCATTGCTGTCTATAATTTCTACACTTTCGTCAATATAATCAAATGTATCCAGTTCAATAGGAAATTCATCTATGGGTCTTTCCATATTTTCATCTAAAATTTTAGACAATTTATATGATATATCATTAAAATCTTCAGGTTTTATTTCATCCGTGTACATTTGCACCGTAAAGCTTGACACGTTATCAGCAAGCAGTAGGCCGTTTCTGTCAAAAATTTTTCCTCGAGGTGCTTTTACAGGGATATCTTTAATTTTTTTTATATCTGCAATTTGCCTGTATTCCTCTCCTTCGACAATGGTGAGAACAGCCATTCTAAAACCTAAAATGACTAACATTACAACTATTACCAAGTATAAAATATTATAACGATTTTTAAAAAACTTTACCATTCTGCCTCATACCTTTACATTAAATCTATCGAATAAATATATGACAATTTTCAATACAAATACAGCAAGTACAGCATTTAACACTATTTCAAGAATAATATTAGGTAATATATTAGCTGCTAAATCTACTCTGAACTTTAAGAAGAATAAAATCAAGTATAATAGTACATGCAGCACTGCAGTTGACAATCCGGCTGCTATACTGTGCAGGAGCTGTTTTTCCCTAAGCATTTCATCGCTGTAAGTGCCTATTATTGCCCCAATCAAAAAATAAATCAAAGTATATAAACCCAAAATATTATAAATCATTACATCGAACAAAATCCCTGTCAGTATTCCTAAAATTCCTCCGCTTACTCCATCCGACAGCATTGCAAATATAACCAATAAAATCAACGGGAAATTAGGAATAATCCTGAAGTGATTAAAAAATACCATAAATGATGTTTGGAAGACGAAGCCTATAATTATTAAGGAAGACATAAGAATGAATTTTTTCATATTTAAGCCTTTCGCAATGTCTTATTTAGTAAGAACATATACTCTGTTTATCTTTGTAAAATCAACCGCAGGCTCAACAATAATCCTAAGAGTAGAAGCATCTGTTGTTTTAACAACATCCTTGACATCGCCGATATAAATATCAGGAATATAGATTTCACCTATTCCGGATGTAACAAGATTATCACCTCTTTCAGCGCCGGCTTTGCTGTTGAAAAAGTATCCGGTTACAGTACTGTCAATGCTTCCCTGCACAATTCCGCTTTCATCGTTTTCAATATTTTTAAAACTGACCTTACAGCTTTCGTCCAAAAGTGTAATAACCTTAGACCAGTTAGATGATGTTTGAGTAACAATGCCTAATAGTCCTATTTGCACTATTCCTTCATCTGTTTTTACAGCTTGTATCACTATGTCATTTTGCTGTATGCCGTCATCTTCACCCTTGTCTATTGTAAATCTGCTGAACCAATTGGAATCATCAACTGCAATTACTTGTCCAACAACATAATCATATGAAAGGTTCTTTTTCATTTCATATTCCGTTTCTAATGCTTCGGATTTATTTATGATGTTTTCCAGTATTCTGACTTGCTCTTTGAGTTCATAAACGCTTTCAGTAAGCATAATATTTTCTTCACGCATTTTCACAATTTCCTGAACGGAATAGAAGGAATTTGTAAGTGTAGTACCTGTCTTATAAGTTATTTTTTGAAAGCCTGAAATCAGATTTCCAAAAAAACCCAAATCAGCTCCTCCCAAACGTCCTATTGATGACAGTCCAATCATTATTATCAATATGAAAATAGTAAGAAAAAATAATATTTTCTTAAAATGTTCCTTCAAAAAATTCATTTATTCACCGCTTTATAAGTTTTCACTAATTTTGCCTGCACCCAAGGCAACGCTTTGCAATGGATTTTCAGCAATAAATACTTTTATTCCGGTTTCTTTTTCAATATATACGTCCAAGCCTTTCAATAAAGCTCCTCCCCCGCTTAAATAAATTCCATTTGTATAAATATCTGAAGATAATTCGGGAGGTGTTCTTTCAAGAACTCTTTTTACGGCGTTAACAATTGAGTTTATTGTTTCAATAACAGCTTCTCTTATTTCATCGCTTGTTATCGATATTTTTATGGGAAGTCCCGACACAATGTCCCTTCCTCTAATTTCCATCTCTTCAACTATATTATCTTCATTGTTTTCAATATCGTCAGCTTCTTCAACCGCTTCTGTTATTCTCATTTTATAATAGTCCTTGCTGGCATTTCCCAAAACCTTCTTAACATTTTCAGCAGTAACAATACCTATGTCCATTTTGTATTTACTTTTAACATAGTCCTTAATATTTATATCAACATCATCTCCGGCAACCCTCAGAGAATCACTGGCAACAATTCCCCCCAATGATATTACTGCAATTTCCGTTGTACCTCCTCCAATATCAACAATCATATTACCGATTGGCTGATCCACATTAAGACCTGCACCGATTGCAGCTGCCATTGGCTCTTCAACAAGTTTGACCTTTCTTGCACCTGCATCGTATGCGACTTCTTCCACCGCTCTTCTTTCAATTGAAGTAACACCTACAGGAACACTTATTACTATATTTGACTTATTAAACCTTTTTTTGTTTAATGCCTTCGCAATAAAATACTTTATCATGGCCCTTGTTATTTCAAAGTCTGCTATTACTCCGTTTTGTAAAGGTCTTATTGCCATAATGCTCTTTGGAGTCCTCTCCAACATCGCCTTTGCATCAACACCGACAGCACATACTTGATATGATGCTGTATTTATTGCAACAACAGATGGCTCATTTAAAGTAATTCCCTTACCGTTTACATATACTAAGGTATTTGATGTCCCTAAATCAATTCCTATTTTTTGTGTAAAAAAACTTATAAGTCCCATTTATGTATCCTTTCATATTAAATTAAACCTTCTTCCTTGAAGCTGAAGTATACGCCATCACCGATTATTATATGATCTAAAACCCTTATTCCCAAAATTTTGCCGCATTCATCCAATCTGTTTGTCAAAACAATATCCTCGTGACTGGGTTCACATTCTCCGCTTGGATGATTGTGTACTAAAATTATTGATGATGATAAATTTAAAACTGCTTCATGAAATACTTCTCTTGGATGGACAATTGAACTATTTAAGCTGCCTACGGATATTTCAGAAATTTTTTTCACATTATTTTTAGTATCCAAAAGCATAATTTTAAAATATTCTTTTTTATAATACCTCATTTCTTCCATCATAATGACAGCTGCATCATCAGGAGAAGAAATCTTTAATTTTTCGATTTTTAACGAGCTCATTCTCTTGCTAATTTCTGCAATAGCCATGAGCTTTGAAGCTTTAACGTCACTGATTCCCTTGTAAGATTTAAATTTTTCAATGGTACCTTCTGCTATATTTCGCAGTCCCTTGCCGTCTTCCTGTAAAATTCTCTGAGCAAGCATAACAACATTTTCTTCCTTGGTTCCTGTCCTTAAAATTACTGCAATAAGTTCTGAGTTAGACAATGTATTAGCTCCATATTTTAATAGCTTTTCCTGAGGTCTGTCATCTACAGGTATTGATTTTATGGTATAATTAGTATTGTCCATTTTATCCTCCACTATGCAAAATTTGTTCACAGCAAGCTTGCAGAAAAATGTTTTGTCAATAAATTATTCAGTTTTGCAACAGGCAGTCCCTTTACATTATTGTAACAGCCGTGTATTTCTCTAACCAATAATTCTCCGTATCCTTGAATACCATAGGCTCCTGCCTTATCCAAATACTCATGGGTTTTTAAGTACCTTTCGATGAAGTCTCCGGTAAGCTCATTAAATACAACTGAAGTTTTCTCATAATCTACTACCTTTTTTGAGTTTTCCGTATCGATTATACAAATGCCCGTAAAAACATAGTGAGTTTTTCCTGACAAGAAGCTGAGCATATTAAAAGCTTCTGCTTCATTTTTGGGCTTACCCATTATTTTGTCTAAATATACAACAGTGTCTGCAGCAATTATAAGTGCATTTTCTTCACATTTTGAAAGTATATTGAATGCCTTCTCAAAAGCCACTTTCATTACTGTTGTTTGCGGGTAATCGAAGGAATTTACTATTTCTTTTGTTTCAGGTACATAAATACTTATGTCAGCATACCTTTTCAGAATTTCGCTCCTTCTTGGAGAGCTTGATGCCAATATTATTTTCTTCATATTTATCCCTATAGTTTTCTATAAATTATTATCCCTGCTATCAGTCCTATTATTCCGGCAACCGTCAGGCTGGCACTAAATCCGAAGGTTATTGTGATAATACTCAGGTCTAAGGTTGCCGGTCCAAAACCGACTCCTTCCCCGTAATTCAGTATGGGCAGCGCATTTGAAAATGCTTTTCCTAAAATCGTTCCTATTATAACTGATGTAAGTATGAGTAAAATAAAATAAATAGAATTGCTTTTCCTCATTTTAAGCCTCTCTTCCAAGTTTTAACAGTGTTTTTTCTAAATTGTCAGTCACAAAAATAGCAGTATATCCCACAAAACATCCGGTAAAAATACTTACCAATGACAATATGGGTAAATAATAATACAAATCTATAGTTGTAAACAGTATTGCAGCAACCGTTATTTGAGTTGAATTATGTGCCATTGCTCCTAAAACGCTTATTCCGATTAAGCTGAAAATATTTTTTAGATACTTGCAGCCTATCGACATTACAATTGTACTTACAATTCCGCTTGTTATACTGTAAATAAATGTAATGGGATTTGTAGCAACAACCATTAAAAGAATGCTTCTTATTACCACTACAAGAAAAGCATCCTTAAAACCAAATACGACTACTACTGACAATATTACTATATTTGATAAACCTAATTTTGCTCCGGGTGCAATGTAAGGTAATGGTATCATGCCTTCTATTATGCTAAGTATCAGAGCCGCTGCAGTCAACAACGATAAAAATATATATCTTTGAGTTTTATTCATAATATTCACTTTCTAATCAGCTATGAAATCAATTTCGCTTTCATCATTTTCATCTACAATTTTTATAAACAACCCATTAGGAAGACATGTAATCATTTCACCGTTTCTTGATATCTTGCCTTGGTATATGCAGATTTTGTCGGGACAACTTGCATCATGTATCCATATTTGTCCATCTTCGATATGCAAGATATTATAGCCCGTGTCCGTTTCAATAGTAACCTCATCTTTAACATCTTCGGTAAAAACATATTCTCTCACCAATTGATTGTTTGAATAAATATACGCTATTTTATTGTTGCTTTTAACAACCTCTCGGCCGCTAAATATAATTAAGAAAACATTTATGATTATTATGGCTGCAATCAGCCCTATATCATATTTGTTTATTTTCTTTTTCATAGTCTTCCTTCAATATGTCGTAATAAATTTTATTTTATCACCATTTAAGTAATATTTCAACATTAGTTATTTACTTAATGATATTATTAATAATTATTTAAGATCTGTTCCGTACCTTACTTTTCAATAACCATAAAGTCAGTCACAAGTCTGGAAAGTTTATTGTTTTTATCGAAACCGTAATAAGTTGGAAATGTTCCTTCATTCCAACCACTGGCAAAAACAATCATGTTTAGGGAGCTTTTTTTATCCATAGTTATATCAGCGCATGAGTCATCGCTTTTTCTTACCGCTTCCTTTACTTTGGCTTCATAATCCTTTAATTCTTCTTCACTCATAATATCAAGCATTTCCATAACTTTTTCATCCATGAAGCAAGCAAGCCCGTTTTCAACTTCATATCCCATAAACTCATCGCGACCGAAACCTTTTGCTGATTCGCCTTTCAATAATGCCATCTTCCATTTAACAGCCTCGCTGTCATTGAATCGGACTTCTGCTGCAACAGTTTGTTTTTTCCTTTTTCCGGCCTTTCCAACATATATATTTACGGTATATGTTCCCGGCTTAACTTGCTCTGAAAAACATTCATCATCATACAATAAGATTGGATCTGTAGCTATAATTCTGCCGGTTAACAGTTTAAGCTTTCCGGCTTCTTTTTTTTCAATTTTCATCCTTCCGAATTCTGTATCTGCGATTTGTGTATTTCCGTTAGTAATGCTAAGAACATCTAAGTTTATATACATGTTATCTCCTCATATTATTTTTTTCTTTCGTTTAGTATCTTGGTCAATTCATCCATGAATGTATCAATATCTTTAAACTTCCTGTAAACCGAAGCAAATCTTACATATGCTACATCATCCACATTTTGAAGCTCATTCATGACTAATTCTCCGATAAATTCTGTTGAAACTTCATTCTGGAAAGTATTGTACAGTTGTTTTTCTACCTTATCTGCGATTGCTTCAATTTGTTCAAGACTTACGGAACGTTTATCGCAAGCGCGAATAAGGCCGTTTATTATTTTATCTCTGTTGTAGCCCTGCCTTGTGCCGTCTCTTTTTATAACGACAATTTGGGTTTCTTCTATTTTTTCGTATGTTGTAAAACGATGTCCGCATTCAATGCATTCCCTACGGCGTCTTATTTTGAACCCATCATCGGTAGGTCTTGTATCAATAACCTTGCTTTCTGTATAGTTACATTTTGGACATCTCATAAATTACTCCTTTTGATCTCACTAAATCATTGTAATATCATTACAGTTTCTTTATTTATCTCAAATTGTTCATGAATTTTTCATCATTAATTACAAATCTTTCGTGAGTACCTTCACCTATTTTTTTATCTTCATCATATGCCGTTACTTTAAAAACCAACCTCTTTCTGTCTATTTCAATAAGCTCTGCTTCTGCCCATACCTTTTTCCCAACTCTTGTAGCACTTATATGCTTTATATTAACCAAGGTTCCAACCGTTGAGTATCCCTTGGGCAGATAATCCTTTACAGAATTCATGGAAGCTGCTTCCATAAGTCCAATCATCATAGGGGTTGCAAACACTTCAGCAGCACCGCTGCCGAAAACCTTGGCTGTATCATCCATTTTGACGGTTTTCTCTTCCCTGTATTTTAACCCAACAGATAAATTCAATTCCATAACTTCCTCCAACAGATATTCTTATCGTATTATACAATAAAACTTCAAAAAATAAAAGAGGTTTTGATTTGAAAACCTCTTTTACCAAACCCTGAACGGGCACTCCTTTCACTGTCTTTTCAGAGCTTCAACCGGTGGCAGATTCGATGCGTTTATTGCCGGATAAACACCAAACAAGAGTCCTGATGTTAATGCCACAAATACCGCTATTTGAATCGAATCAAAACTTACTACTGCAGAAAGTCCGTATTTTGCTACTATGCTTACTGCCCAAGCTCCAAGCAAAACTCCTGCCATGCATCCGATTATGCTTACATAAACAGCCTCTAATAAAAACTGTATCAATAAATCTTCCTTCTTTGCTCCTAATGCTCTTCGTACACCGATTTCACTCGTTCTTTCGGTTACAGCCACCAACATTATATTCATGATTCCAATTCCGCCGACCAATAAAGACACCGCTGCAATACCTCCAAGGAGCACGGTCATTATTCTGTTTGCTTGGTCAGCCTCTTTAACTAAATTGTTTAAACTTGTAATTGTTAAAGGCTCTTCACCCTTTTCAAAAACATTTTCTTTTTCACCGGGTATGCCGGGTTCTTCAGGCACTGGCTCCGCAACAGGTATATCCATTTCTCCGCCTTCGACCGTTGATTCTTCTTCCTGGCCGTTATCAGGTCTTATGTTGTTTCCTATGCCTATTTTCCTTTTGTATATTCTGCCTAGCTGTACCATGGCCAATTCCGCATCTTCCGCACTGTCACACTTGGCCCATATTTCTAATATATCTCTTGTTTTTGCTATTTTCATAGCGGAAGTATAAGGAATAACAATTTTGTCATCAATTCCGTCTCCCTTACCTTCCCCCTTTTCTCCTAAAACACCTATTATTCTGTAGTTTATTCCGTCAATTTTCATTGTGTGTCCTACGGGGCTTCTCCCGTTTAAAAGCGAATTTGCAACATTGTATCCTAAAACTACAACCGGTGACCTTTGCTTAACATGAAGTGATGTGAAAAAATTTCCACTGACCACAGGGTGGTCTTTGATTTGAGGATAAGATTCATTTACCCCGATAATATTCATTTCACTTTCATCTCTTCGCCACCTTATGGGTGTTTCTTCCGTATATATGACGGGTGTGGCGTATTCAATACCTGTTACCCTTATGGGTAAGTTTTCTGCTTCTTCTATTTCAAATTTTACATTATCCGCATTTGATTTAATAACAATAACATTTTCGCCTAAGCTTTCAAATTGTGCAACTATAGACCTTCTTGCTCCCTCACCTATTCCCGTTAAAGAGATTACGGCTGCAACTCCTATGGATATACCTAAAACAGTTAAAAATGTTCTAAGTAAATTTGATGTTATTCCGTCTAAAGCCATCAATGCAGAAAATTTCAATCTTACCAAAAGATTTGAAATATTCTCTCTGTCTTGCATATCATCACCCCTTAGTTTGCAACCGGCAGAATCGAATCATTCTCGGGAACAGATTGACTTGGCATCAAATCTGTGGTGCTTCCTGTTACAACAAGCTGACCTTCTTCTAAGCCGCTTAAAACTTCCACATACATATCATTCATTAATCCAACTTCAATTTCAACTACTTCTGCCTCATTTTCTCCAACAAGCACTTCAACCTTCTGCTTGCCATTTTCTTCAAATACCGCTTCAATGGGAATTAGCAAGGTATCCAAGGATTCTCCCGAGTCAACGAAACAGTTGGTATTCATTCCCGGTCTTAATCCTTCACGTCCCTCAACCTTAATTTGCACATTATATACAGTTTCCCCGGATCTATAGTCTGTATAAGAGTCTAATCTCTCAACCTTGCCCTCAAAGGTTTCTCCCGGAAGTGCATCAACAGTTACAGTCACAGGTGCATCCTGTGTTATATAAAGAACATCTAAATCTGAAACAGTCGTGTGGATATACATTTCATCAGTATTGTACACATCCATAAGCATCAATGACCATTGATCGCTTGTTTCACTGGCGGTAATTTGGTCACCCTCTCTGTAATTAAGATATGCCACCATTCCGTCCGTTGGAGCTGTAACTGTCATCTTTTCAGTAAGGGCTGAAACTTTATCTATTTTTTTATAAATATCATCAATTTCATCATACAATCTATTAATTGCATCTATTTTAGTCTGGATTGATTCTGTAACATCATTGCCTGCAATTCTGACTAATATTTGGCCTTCTTCAACAAACTCGTTTTCAGTTACCATTACCTCTGTTGCAATTACAGTTGTATCTAAACTACCGGTATAGTATACTTTTTTTTCATTTAAAAATGAAGATACTTCTGCAGTGAAGTTTAACGATTGAATAGGTGTGCCATTTTCTTGCATATATATAATGGCTTTCATTCCCGGTTGAATAAGTCCCGGATTTGCTGCTTCAATCATACCGTTATGTACAAAGCTAACGTAATCTGAATTGGGCACGGCATTTTCATTGAGCGATTTAATAGTACCTGTGACAAAGCCGCTGAATGCAGGACTTTCTCTATCCTTACCATCTTGGTCTTTATATCTCTTAACAATTTGCATAAGCACTTCATCGCCCTCACTTAGATTGTCAAATTCATATTGATTTACTTTAAATGGAATTTTCACGAAACTGTCATCAACTATTGTAGCTATTAAGCTGCTTTCCAACATATCGCCCTCTGTTATTGATATGTTGCTTACTCTGCCTCTGATAGGTGCGCTGATGACAATACCGTCTCTGGGATTTATCTGAGAAACACTGGTAATTTCTCTGTTGATTGTTTTACCTAAATCGGAGATCTTTGAATTTATCTCATCTTGCTTATCTTGAATGCTTTCGGTTAAATCCGTCAATATATCATTTAAGTTTGTGGCTGACAAACGAACTAAGTTATCTCCCTTTTTAATCATATCATTTGGCTCAACAAACACTTCTTCAACCGTATAAGTAATATCCTGACCAATACCTTCAGGCTTTGGCGCTGTTATTGAGCCTCCCCAGTTACCGCTTAACTGTCCGGTGATATTAACTCCTTGCTTTATATCTCCTCTTTCCACAGCCTTTGTTGAGTATCTTGGTCCTGTAGAAGTCTGTGGATCTTCGGAAATCAACCATTTTGCCGTTAAATATCCGCCAAAGAATACTAATCCTAACACTATTGCTATCGAAACAATCTTCTTATACATTTTTTACCTCCACTACATCATCAGATACTATTTGTCCATCTACAAGTCTTATGATTCTTGAGCCATATTCGGCAATTTGTTCTTCGTGGGTTACCTGTACAATCGTCATAGACTTTTTTTCATTTAATTCTATAAATAATTCCATAATCTTTTCACCGGCTTTAGAGTCTAATGCACCGGTGGGCTCATCAGCTAATATTATAGACGGATTGCCGACTATAGCTCTGGCTATAGCCACTCTTTGCTGCTGACCTCCGGAAAGTTGAGCAGGCAAATGTGTCATTCTGTCTTTTAATCCTACCTGTTCCAATGCGTTTTCAGCTAATTCTTTTCTTTTTTTACTGTTCATACCCCTATATATTAAAGGAATTTCAACATTTTTCATAGCATTCATCCTTGGAAGCAAATGAAAACTTTGAAATACGAATCCAATGAAAATATTTCTAACTTCAGACATTTTTGAATCACTTAATTTATTAACCTGATTACCGGCTAATTCATAGGTCCCGCTTGTTGAATGGTCTAAGCATCCTATTAAGTTTAACAGTGTTGATTTTCCTGAGCCAGAGGGACCCATAATCGAAACAAATTCTTTTTCTTGTATTCTGAAGGAAATATTCTTTAAAGCTTCCACTTGTATTTGACCGGATTTATAAAGCTTGGAGATACCCTCCATTTTAATAATATCCATCTTCCACCTCTCTTTGCATTTCAGTCCATATATTAGACGTACCGACTTAAGAAAAAGTTCAGTTATTTTTAATAATTTTGTTAAAATTTATAAAAAGTACCTTTTAAATTATAACACCTTTCTCAAATAAAAACACTCTATTTATAAGCATTTATAAAGGAACGAAATAAATTCGTTCCTTTTATGAATTATCATTGTTCGGACTTCTCCCACCGCTATGGCATCTTTATTTGATTACGTCAATTAGCAAGGAATCAATCCACACTTTATTCTCGCCCTCATATTCTAAATAGATACGCAGAACATCTGCATCCGTTACATTTATAGGCACTGTAAACTGTGACCAAATATCATCATATACATTAACCAAGGTATGGAAATTTGACCTTATTACCTCATCCTTATATGCTTCAAAAACTATTTGAGCCTGAATATCGTTTTTAGATTTGATTTTTCCGGAAATGCCTATTTGTCTCATAAGCATGTAATTGTATTCTTCATTGGTAAAGTCAACGACAGCAAATAATGCCTTAACTTTATCTTGTCCATCATTTACTACACTCAAGGAACTGTTTCCTTCCACATATATATCTGTATCCTTTTGAGCGACCATACCTTCATATCCTATGCTTTCTAACAGTTCTTGGCTTAGATGTACGTCTGTGGACTCAAAAGCAGGCTCTTCCTCAACCGGTGTATTTTCCGGCAAGTTTTCCGGTGAATTTACAGGTGAGCTTAAAGGCGGCTTAACATTATTGACTGCTTCAGCTTCATTGTTTCCGTTTAACTTTTTTATTATTGTATTTCCCATTAGAAGTACTACAACAACAATAAGCAAGGATACTGCTGCTCTTTTAATATCTTTGTTAATAGTGACTTTTTCTTTTTTAAGAGGCTCTTCATCTTCCAAATAAATATTGAGAAAATCATCAGAGCTTTCATCATGTATTACAATAGCCGGCTCTTTGGACTCTTCTTCAATATCATCAGCAACCTCTTCGCCAAAAATCATATTGAATATAGGTGAATTTTTGAGTTCAGCCAATGCATCTTTTGGAAAAACATATTCTCTTGTAATACATCTTACTATTATTTTTATTATGTCGGGAGGTATATTATCGGATAAGTTATAATCAATTATTTCTGTTCCGGAAAAAATCACATGAATGATATTACCTAATCTTTTAAAAGTTTCATTGTCTGCAATATCATATTCCTGTTCAAATATAAGATTGCAATCAACAATAAGCTCATTGTTTTCATCTATGTACAATCGGTCTAAATCTAAAATTTTCTGTTGTACTACATCAGTCATGTTAAATATATCCGCGGCTAAGTTAATTGTCCTTTCCGCAAGGTTAAACTGTTGTTTCATGGTTAGTTTATTATTTGCTATGTCTGTTAATTTTCTGCATTCTGTTTCTAAAGATTTTGTAAATATATAAATACGATCCTCAGTATTGTAGCATTCTAAAATATTGGAGCTTAGATTTTTTAATTCCTCAACATTTATTAAATTAATAACTTTTTTGCTGGTTATTATATTTGAGTAAAAAATTGCACCCGTATCATTGTCTTTGCATTCCAAAATTCTTTGGAATACATTTTCATAAATAGTACGGATAATCCTGTAATTATTATTCATAGCAGACCTCCGAATATTATTAACTATATATTAACAATTATTTCGACAAAAATAAAGACATTTTTATATTTTTTAACAAAATATTAAGGATGAGCTTATTTCTCCTCATCCTTATGAATTTCATATTCAACATTTTCAACAATATCTTTGTTTTCAGTCCTATTGTCAAAATAATACTTCTTGGTTTTATCATAAATTACTGTCAATAAAAAGCCAAGCATTACTAAATCATCCACTATGCCAAAACCCAATATGGGAGCAGGTATTAAATCTGCTGGACTTAGTATGTAAATAAGGGGTATAATCACCCACCACTTTTCCCTCAGGGGAACATTTTTATCAAATAGAAACTTTATAATAAATAAAATTCTGCCCATAATAGTATTTTAAATTACAAAATCAACATTAGGAAGTTTTCTCTGCAGCTTTGAAATAAAATTGTTCGATGGATTGTTTGAATGACCTAATACTATATGTGTGCAATTTATTTCTTCTGCATAGTCAACTAATGTCTTTATAACATCTTTAGATCTTTTAACAACTAAATTTGCAGCACCTACATCTTTGGTTATTTCAAATAAATATTCTAATGCATCACCGTCGCTTAAATTATATAAAAGCTTGTCATTTTCATTTACAACGTGAATAACGTTTAAGCAGCTGCCTTCTTCTCCTTTTGTAAGTTCCACTCCTTTTTTTATCAGTTTTTCGCTTGTTTTTTGTCTTGTAACACATACCAATACACATTTAGGCATAATATATCTCCTTAAAATGGCGGGAATATGTGGGAATTGAACCCACCCAGGACGCTACAAACGCCCCGCAACTGATTTTGAAGACCAGGAGGCACACCAGCACCTATCTATCCCCATCGAAATAATATTAACATATTATATCAATTAATTCAAGCTGATTTTGCATAAGGAAGATATAGGAAAAATGATGAAAACAAAAAGCTGCATAATATTTACAGTAAATGCAGCTTTTTATTCATGTTAAAGGTTTTGTCTATCTAACCCTTGTTTCTAAAATAGTATCCTACTCCCCATTTCGTAAGTATATACTCATATGCCTTATTTTTAGTTTCTATCTTTTCTCTAAGTCTTCTTACATGAACGTCAACAGTTCTCAGATCACCAAAGTATTCGTAACCCCATATTATTTCCAAGAGCTCTTCCCTGGAAAATACCTTTCCCGGGTTCGTAATTAATAATAGCAACAAATCAAATTCTTTTGCGGTGAGATTAATTTCCTGTTTATGAAGGCTTACTTTTCTTCCCAATGCATTAATGGTAAAATCATCAACCACTAAGGTCTGTTCATTTGCCTTTTGGCTTGTACCTCTTGTCCTTCTCAAAATTGCTTTCATTCGCGCTTTAAGCTCTAAGATGTTAAAAGGTTTGGTAATGTAATCATCAGCGCCGTATTCTAATCCTAAGATTTTGCTCATATCTTCATTGTTTGCTGATAGAATCATAATCGGAACATTTGATATTTCTCTAATTTTTTGACAAACTTCAAGACCGTCTGTTTCAGGAAGAATAAGATCAAGTATTACGATATCGTACTCTGTTGCAGTGATCTTTTTTAACGCTTCATTACTGTCATCAGTCGATTCCACTTCGTAATTGTCTTGCTCAAAACTGTATTTAAGATTTTTAATAGTTGAAAGTTCATCATCAACAATCAAGACCTTCATTTGTTACGCTCCTTAAATTAAATTGTTACAAAAATTAAACTTTCATTAATCTTACATAATAAAATACTCTTTGTCAAGTATAATCTTAATTTTATGTCAAATTTAGTAGTATTCTATCGTTTTCTACTCTTTTTGTAAGCTTAATCATATCAAAGTGCTCCAAAAGTGCTATTGCCGTTTTCCTGTTAGTGTTAAGCAAATCTCTGTACTGAGCAGCATTTATTCTTTCATTCTTATTTAAGAATTCAATCAGTATCTTCTTTGCTTCTTCATATAGTTCCATTGTTGTAATCAAGTCATTCAGCTTGAATAAATCCTCTTCCGTAATCATCAAAGAAATCACATCATCTGTCATTGCATGGTTTATTTTTTCTGCTAATTCGATTGTCTTTAAAAACTCAAATTCTGCATCATTTATAATATTTAATGCTCTTTCTTTGATTTTCATATAATCTTCATCATATTCAACACTAAAGTATGGCAGAAATATAAATTCATCAACTAACTTTAACAAACCCTTTTCGCAAAAGGATTGAATAACCACATCAAACAATACTTGTTTAAGAGCAGGCAGGAATTTGCTTTTTATTTCTGATTTTTTTGCTCCCTTTGCATATTTGTTTTCTTTATGATAGGTAAATAAATATTTTTCCACCTTTTCTTCTATTTCTATTTCATAACTTTTATGCCATACATATTTTTCATTTTTTACCGTAAATAAAGAAATTTTTTCTTCTTGCTCCAATATTTCAATGTTATCTTTAACTTCTGTTTCTGTTAACGCAGTAGTTTTTGCCAAGAGGGAAACAGAAATAAGCTCCCTTGCTTCCTTGATTATCTTTTCAATAACATCGGCTCCTGTTCCCTTTTCCTTTACTTTAAGTTCTTCTATAAGATTTTCATCGAATCTTTTCCTTTTCTTAGGCACAGGCTCGATTATTTCTCCTCCGCCGATTGTTTCCAAGGGAGAGTAAAATCTTACAATAAATTTATCTCCCCTTCTGACTGCAATCTCATCTTCTAATCTTAACTGAGCATAACAGCTTTCTCCGGGTGTTAATTCATCCCTGTCAAGAAGCACTACTCTTGCTAAAATTTCGCTGGTACCTGTGTAAAAATGAAGCCTTGAACGGTTTATTACAACTCGCTTGGAGTTTTTTAACAAATTAAGCTTAACATCAAGCATTTTAGTATTTTTCATGGAATTAACCGGAGCAATTACGCATCCTCTGTAAATATCAGTTTTTTTGACGTTTGAAAGATTTATTGCCGTTCTTTGCCCCGCATAAGCTTTTTCTGCATCAGAAGAATGAACCTGTATATTTCTTATCTTGCACAATTTATTGACGGGATAAATTTCTACTTCATCACCTTTCTTTAGAATGCCTGTAATCAAAGTTCCCGTTATTACTGTTCCAAAACCTGTTATTGAAAAGACCCTGTCTATGGGAAGTCTGGCAATTGTATTTAATTCTCTTTCTCTTACGGATTTTTCAGCTAAACTGTTAATCTCTTGGATCAAATTATTTATTCCGTATCCTGTTTTAGATGATACTTCAACTATGGGAGCACCCTCTAAAAATGTGGAGCGCAATGATTCAGCTATGTCTTCCTTAACTAAGCTTATCCATTCTTTTTCAGCCATATCGCATTTGGTCAAAACTACAATTCCATTTTCTACTCCTAACAGGTTTAAAATGTTCAAATGCTCTGTTGTCTGGGGCATGATTCCTTCATCGGCTGCAATAACCAACAATACCATGTCCATTCCAACTACTCCGGCAAGCATGTTCTTAATAAATTTTTCGTGACCTGGCACATCAATTATGCCGGCTTTGCTGCCATCAGGAAGATCAAAATAAGTAAATCCTAAGTCAATGGTTATTCCTCTTCTTTTTTCTTCTTCCCATCTATCTGTTTCTCTTCCTGTCAAAGCTTTAATCAATGTGGTTTTGCCATGGTCTATATGTCCTGCCGTTCCAATAATAATATTTCTCATAATTCCTCCAAAATATTATTTAAATAAGGTTTTAATCCCATCATAAATAATTTTCTCTTCATCCACTAATACTGTTCTTAAATCCATGAGGAAGGTATCATTTACAACTCTTCCGATAATCGGAATCTCCAAATTTCTTAATTGCCTTTCAAAGCTTGCACAGCTCATTGTTACAGGTCTTATGGCAACCGCATAGCTTTGCATTCTTTCCAAGGGGAGAGCGCCGCCCCCTATTTGAGATAAGCATTCTTCAACATTTATATCTAAATACCGGTGCATTTCTTTTAACTTTTCAGCAAGAGCTTCAGCTCTTAGTTTTATGTCTGCAATATTCATGTTTATCATATTAAGCACAGGAATATTTTTCATAGCTTTTTCTTCGTCAATATATTCATGAAATACACTTTCTAATACTGCTGCTGTAAACTTATCAATTCTTAAGGCTCTGTTTAGAGGATGTTTTTTTATTTTATCTATATATTGTTTTTTACCTACAATAATTCCTGCCTGAGGGCCTCCCAAAAGTTTGTCACCGCTGAAGCATAAAATATCTACTCCTGCCTTTATTGAATTTTGAACCGTAGGTTCGTATGTCAGACCATACTTGCTAAGGTCTGCTAATACTCCGCTTCCGATATCTTCAATAACAGGAATATTATATTTCTTGCCTAAGTCAGATAATTCTTCAACTGATACGCTTTCAGTAAAACCAACAATTTTATAATTACTTGTATGCACTTTTAATAAAGCGGCAGTTTCAGAAGAAATTTTTTCTTCATAATCATTTAGGTGTGTTTTATTTGTTGTGCCGACTTCAACCAATCTCCCGCCGCTTTGCTTCATAACGTCAGGAACTCTAAAGGATCCTCCTATTTCGACCAATTCTCCTCTTGATACAATTACTTCCTTGTCCTTAGCTAATGAAGACAATATTAACAATACAGCAGCTGCATTGTTATTAACTGCAATTGCTGCTTCTGCCCCGGTAACCCTTGAAATTATCTTTTCAAAATGCGAGTATCTGGATCCTCTTATTCCTGATTCTAAATCATATTCAAGGTTTGAGTATCCGGTAACAATCTTCCTTGCTCTTTCCGCTGCTTCATTTGAAATTGGTGCTCTGCCCAAATTAGTATGAAGGATTGTACCTGTGCCGTTTATAACCTTTTTCATATTATATGTTGAAAACTTATGTACTTCTAAGATAATATTATTTATTATGTTTTTAATTAGTGAATTAATTTCATTTTCATTATTTGGGTTGTCATTGATGAAGGCTCTTATGTCTTCGGTAGCCTTTCTCGCACATTCCAGCACTAAGTCTCTGCTTGTAATATCTAATAAATCCTTGATTCTGTCATTTTCCATTATTAAATCCACTTTAGGAATGTTTCTGTAATACTTATTTATATCCATTTCATACTCCTCTCAATTAATTGTTATTAAATCTTTGAGCTTATCAAAAGTTTTATCCCCGATTCCTTGGATATTTTTTATTTCCTCTATGGAGTTAAACTTCTTAGCAGATCTGTAGTCGATAATTCTTTTGGCATATACTTCTCCAATTCCGGGAAGAGTCATTAAAATATCGGCAGATGCAGTGTTGATATTAATTAAATTATTTGACTGAAGGCTTTCAACATCCGCTTGGCCTTCAATATGTATGTAAATCTTTTCTCCATCAATTAATTTTCTTGCCTTGTTTAAATTTTGCGTAAATGCATTTTCTTCGAGGCCTCCTGCCTTATTAATTGCATCAATAACCCTGCTTCCTTCAAGCAGCTCGTAAACCCCCGGATTTATTACAGCTCCGTCAATGTCAACATATATATACTCATTTTGCTCAATGCTCGAATAATTTGTAAAAGCAATTTCTTTTTCTTTGTCTGATAATTTAATTCCCATGACAGCCATAATAATTATTGCAATGATAAAAACAAGAACAAGTCCTTTCTTGTAGATGCCGTTGTTCATAATTCCCCCATATTAAATGCTTTTTGTATCCCCATACCTTTATAGTATACCTATTATATATTATTTGTCCATAAAAAACAAAATTATTGATTACAAATGTTAACTTTTCTGCTATACTATTGTTTGACTATTTATGGGGACAAAGGAGTTAGGCATGAAAAAACGGATACTATTCTATTTACTAATCTTCTCGTGTTTTTTAGTTAATACTGACAAGGTATATGCAGCCCCTGCAATCATAAGTGAATCCGCAGTTTTAATCGATGCAGGCACCGGAACAATATTGGCACAAAAAAATGCGGACAAAAAAATGTATCCTGCAAGTTTAACGAAAATTATGACTGCAATTCTTGCAATAGAATTGGGAGATTTAAGTGATGTTATTACAGTAGATGATGATACTCCATATGAAATTGAAGGAAGCCACATAGCATTGGAGCCCGGGGAAATATTGACCTTAAAAGATTTACTTTATGCACTGATGCTGCCGTCGGCAAATGATGCAGCTTCTGTCATAGCAAAACATTATGGAGGCAGCTTGCAGAATTTTGTAGAAATGATGAATACCAAGGCAAAAGAATTAGGAGCATATGGCACTAATTTTACAAATCCTCACGGACTTCATGATAAAAATCATTACACAACAGCTGCTGACTTAGCTTTAATAACCAAGTATGCAATGGAAAATGATACTTTCAGAAAAATCGTATCAACAACCAAGTATGAAATTCAACCAACTAATATAAAGAATGAGCCAAGATATTTCACATCTTTGAATAAGTTAATCTATAATAAAAGTTACAATCAAATATATGTGGATGGTATGTATATAAGCCCCTATTATGAATATGCTACCGGAGCAAAGACAGGCTATACTCCCGAAGCCGGAAACTGTTTAGCAGCCACGGCTAAAAAAGACGGTACTGAGCTTATAGCCGTTACCATGAAGGGGATTTCTCTTGAAATGTATCAGGATGCTCATAATCTCTTCAATTTTGGTTTTGAAGAATATGAATCTACCACATTGGTTGGTAAAAACACCTTTATAAAAAATGTAAAAATCACAAATGGAGATTCAAAGGAAATATCTGTTATAACAGAAAGTGATTTAACCGCTCTTATTGAAAAAAATTCACTTGATGATATTAAATCAAATGTATACATAAATGATATAACTCTTCCGATTGAAAAAAACGATATTGTCGGAAGAATTGAATATACTTTGGACAATAAAGTAATAGGCACTGTAAACCTTATTACTCCCATATCGGTTAAGAGTACAGCTGCAGAAAGTCAAGAGAATCTATTTATAACGGTTGTTAAGTTTTTAGGTTTTGTTGTATTGTTACCTACGGTTTTATTACTACTGCTGAAAATATATAATGATATAAGAATCCATATCAACAGAAAGAAAAGGCGAAAAAGATATAATAAAAACTGAAAAAGCTGCAGGATTCCTGCAACTAAGTAGGGGGACATTCCTTCAATAGCTATCCCGCAAAGAGTCACCTAATATTGAAGGTGTGTCCCCACACCTTTAAACAACTGCTATCGCATCAATTTCCACATTTCCGTCTTTAGGAAGTCTTGCTATTTCCACACATACTCTTGCCGGTTTTGTATCTTGGAAAACTTCGGCATATGCTTCATTTATCAATCCAAATTGATTCATATCTTTGATATATACGGTACATTTGACAACATCTTTGAGCGTTGCTCCCCCTGCTTCCAAAATAGCTTTAAGATTCATTAAACATATTCTTGTTTCTTCTTTAATATCTCCGCCTTTATAAAGCTCACCTGTTGCCGGATTAAACGCAAGTTGTCCTGAAACATATATTGTATTGCCGGCTTTTATACCTTGAGAATAAGGACCTACTGCCGCAGGCGCATTGTTTGTTTGAATAACACTATTCATGAAAACCTCCTATTTCCAATTTTTTATTCCATATTGCTCAACATCCAATGAATTGTTATCATACCACAAAGATTCTAAGTCATAAATCGCCCTTTCATCCTTGTGAAAGATATGAACAATAATGTCATCAGTTTCCAATAAAATCCATCTGCCGGTTTCAAAGCCTTCCTTATAGTAAAAGTCTATACCTTCCTCAGCTCCCTTTTCAAGGACTTCTTCGGCAATTGCTGCTGTTTGTTTCTCGTTGTTTCCGCTGCATATGATGAAATAATCCGTGATTGAGCTGGATTTTGACACATCTAAAACAATAAAGTTATAAGCTTTTTTATTGTCGCAGGCTTTTAAAATTGTTTCAATGTTTTTCTGAACAGAATTCATTTACCCTCCTTTAAATAATTAAGTGTATTTACTGATTCCATATCAAGAACCATATTTCTATTTTTAACATATTCAATAGTGCTCTCCAATGATTTAATCATTGCTTCATCAATATTATTGTATGCTTCCTTTCTTATTTCTTCGACACCTTCATAATGTCTGTTGGGTTCAATTTTGTCAGCTATGAAAATTATTTTTTCCAAAAACGTCATATTTACTCTTCCGGTCGTGTGATGCATAATTGCATTTATTATACTTTTATCTTTCACGCCAAATTTGGTTTGGGCAAGCTCTGCGCTTTTTTTTGCATGCTTTAAATTGTCTTTGCATCTTATCTTTCCGCAGTCATGCAATAATCCTGCAATTCTTGCCTTAGAAATATCACAGCCATAAAGTGAAGCAAGCTTTTCGGCTTCCTCCATCGTACCTATGCTATGCCGATATAATCTTTGACCTAATTCAATTTCTAATTCTTTTTTTATTTCTTCAATATGCATATTCACACCTGTCTTCATTACGGGGACATTTCTCTTCCCGATACAGTCCGTTTTTAATGATATATTGCTCAACGCATTCAGGTAATAAGTATTTAGCGGAAGTTCCCGTCCTAAACCTTTCTCGTATATCTGTTGAAGATATTTGAAGCATGGGAATTTGTAATATATCAATATTCCCGCCAAACATTTTTTTTATTTCATTTATCTTTTCACTGACTTCCTCAATGCTTATTCCCGGTCTTGAAGCAGCAATAAACCTGCAAAGCTTTAGAACCTTTTCAGGCTCATGCCAATTTGGAAGATCAATTACGGCATCAGTGCCGGTTATGAAATAAAACTCAGTGTTTTTATACAGTTTGTGAAATTCCCTCATGGTATTCAAAGTATAACTTTTACCCGGATTTTTTACTTCAATGTCTGAAACACTGAACTTTTCATTAGATAAGACTGCCATATTCGCCATCATTAATCTGTGATAGGAATCAGCCCTTAGCCCTTCCTTATGAGGCGGATGACCGGTCGGGACAAATATAATTTCATCTAATTCATAAATATTTAATACTTCATTTGCTGCAACTAAATGGCCAATATGAATAGGATCAAAAGATCCGCCCATTATTCCTACTTTTCTTTTCATAGTTCTCCTTTTTTTCTCATATAAGTAAAAACCGAGGCAAAAATAATTATTAGCAGTGTAAATATATTTTCTAAAGGTCTTATATTGTTAAAAAGCAGTCTGCTCATTGATAAGCCTAAAATCCCGGAAAACATATAGGGAAAATATATTTTCAGCTTGCTTTGTTTAACATCTTTTATTCTTTGAAGCATGAATTCCTTGCCTTTAAAATAACCATTCATAAAACCCTTGTAAGAGATATAAAGTATTAACACTGCAAGTAGAATCACAGGTATGAATGCCAGATAATAACTTTTGTCCAAACAGAGCATTACAGCCATTGACACAAATAAGGGAGCTAAAATCACTTGGGTAAAAGAATCACCCAGCCCTGCTGATATTCCCATCATGCCTTTTTTTATGTAGGAAATATTTTCGAAGCTTTGATTTTTTATTTTTCTTTCTTCCTCCAATGATATGATGTATCCGAGTATTGGAGTCCCCATATTTGGCTCAGTATTGAAAAATTCCGTATGATTGTGAATTGCCTCTGATATTTCATATTTATTATTATATAACTTTTTAAAAATATTTTTCATGCTGTGGGCAAATGCTAAACCCATAAGCCTTTCATAGCTGTAGCATGAATGAGAATAATTCATCCATATAAACCATGAATATACCAAATCTATTTTCTTTATTTTACCTGTAAACTTATTCTTTACAAAACTAATATTCTTATCTGTCTTAAATATCAAGATCAAGGTTATCAGAATAAACAAGATATATGCTCTTATATCAAAAAGCATAGCTGCCAAAAAAATTGAAGCGAAAATAATGAAATTATATTTATTATTAATTTTATGTAAAATATTAAAAGCAGAAATAACAACCAATATTATTCCAATATAATAAAGTACACCAATGTTATTGAAATTTATTAAGTTATTTAATAAAAACATTAATAGCACTGCAGTAATAATAACCAAAGAGCTCATAAGCAAAAGAAGTAGCTGTGGCAGTAGTCCATCGTAAACACTTATGTCGGGAGCTTTATTCTCAGTGTATTTTTTCTCGTAAATATGTACAAAAATATTATTTATTTTCAATCTGTATTTCCAGATTAAAATACCTAAAAAACCAAAAGGAAATGCAGCTGCAGCAGCTTCAAGAGGATGCAGATTGAATGCAATGGAAGCGATAGCCGCTATCAGGGCAGTCAAACATTGGTCCCCTTTAAAGGAGCCTCCGGTAGAAACAAAGTCAATATATATAATATTGACAACTGCACCTGCCAACATGCCTTTTTGTACATCCTTAAGGATAAGACCTGCAATCATTCCCGCCATTATGGGTCTGTAAATTGTATAATAACCTATACCTAAGGATAGCGCAGTAGAGCTTGCCCAAAAATAAAAAATGCTAAGTAGAAAATAATCAGGAAAAGTCATCTTAATTACCTTTTATAACAATAGCCTTGTCCTTTGGAAGTATTCTTACTTCAACATAAATATTGTCTTTTGCCATATCCTTTAACATATTTAACTCATTGTCACTTAAATGAATGGAATTATAATATCTTTTTCTTCCCTTGGCTGCTCCCACTCCGCCAATATTTATACTGCTTATTTTTGTTTTTTTCGCTAATTCATTTATTCCTTCAATACTTCTAAGCAGAAGAAGTATTTTTCTTTCATTATCATCCATTAAAAATGCAGCAGTTTCGTCGATAGTTTTAACACCTACTTTGACACCTTCAGGTCCTGAGCTTTCTATAAGAGACCTCATAAATTCATCATTGGCATATTCATCATCTGCTATTACTACTTCATTTACCTTAAGATAGGGTATCCAAGATACAACCACCTGCCCGTGCAAAAGTCTATCATCAATTCTTACGAATATATTATTCATTTTCTACCTCAGTCTGTTAAGAACTTTTCATTTACGAACACTATGCTTTTCTTTCCATTCTTGATTATTTTTTCAGCAATATCCTTTAAATTGTATGAGTCACGGCTTATAGCAATATCTATAAATAAGGGGAAATTAATACCGGTAATATGATAAAAATTCCTGTTTTTCATTGCTCGATTCACAGCATTGTAGGGACTTCCTCCGTACATATCCGTAAATACGATAAGTTCATTGTCAGACAAACTTTCTATGCTCTCTTCAACTTTTTTTGATAAGGTTTCAAAGCTGTCACCTTGACGAAATGATATACTTTCTGCATTTTCAACCTTCCCTATTATCAGTTCAGAGCTTTTCAATAATTCTTTGCCAAGGTCTCCATGTGTTACAAGCAATATATTTATCATGATTTCATCTCCTCATTAATAATGATAACATAATTATATGCAATTTTCATCAGTATTTTATTTTTTGCTTCTTCCACCCATTTTTCGTTAAATATGTCAAGTGTTCAAAACCTATGTCACTTGCCAATTTATACATATCTTTAAACTTATAGGCAATACTGTCTGCTGTATGTGCATCGGAATTTACCATTACAGGAATATTTCTTTCCTTTATCATTTTTAATATTAAGGTTGTAGGATACTGTTCCTTATTGTTATTCCTTGCAATTCCTCCGGTGTTTATTTCGATTGTCGAAGAAGTATTCTTTATTGTATTGAGGCATTTTTTAACTGCTTCCACATACCAGTTTTCCCTTTCATCAAACAAAATATTGTCTTTGTTATTTTTATTAAATAAATCTAAGTGCCCGATTATGGGGGGTTGATATCTCTCTGCCATTTCAGAAATTGTTTCATAATATGTTTCAACAGCTTTTCTTATATTTCCTTCATAGCTTTCATCTATACCGGTTAATAATTCTTCAATATTATAATCAACAGTCCACATTAAACCATTTTTAAAGGCTCCCAAATAATGCACGGAGCCGATATAATAATCAAGTCTTTTCATTAAAGATAAACATAAATCCGAAAACCCTATACCGGGTATATAGTCTAACTCCATGCCAAGGAATATTTCGATTTTGTCCTTGTACTTTTCTTTCAAACAATTAACTTCTTCTATATATTCTTCAACTTTATCCTGCTTAATATTCCAATCGGTTTCATCATAAACAGGACCATGTGATGAAATACCCAATGAGTCAAAATCACTTTCAAGAGCTGAAAGAACCATCTCTTCAATACTGTGACTTCCGTCACAATATAGACTGTGAGTATGTAAATTAGTTATATGCATTTATTCCCTCCTATACCTTTAAGCAACATTTTATATGAATTCTATAAAATAGTAAAGAATTCTTTATTTTTTAATTCACTAATATTTATTTCAAACGTATATTAGTATAGGGAAATCAATTATATGGAGGATAGCATGAATAATTATAGAAATAATATGCCGCACTACGACTCATTGCCCCATTATTATAATCCAATGGGCATAAATGAGCACAAGATTTCAAATGATAACAGGCTGCACTTTACAAGCTCAAGTCCCACAATGCCGGAGCTGCATGGAAATATGTTTCGAAGACCATTTATCCCTGATACAGAGATGCCTATAGAAATTGACGGAGATATACCTGCACTTCCACGTATGCCAGATACTCAAATGCCCGGCTTAACACAACCCGGAATGCCCGGAATGCCTGGAATGCCCATGCAAGGATTACCCGGTTTAATTCCGCCCTGGATGCCTCAGATGCCCGAGATGCAGCAGCCCGGCATGCCCATGATGCCCGGAATGCCGCAAACCCAAATGCCTATGATGCCCGAAATGCCGCAAACTCAAATGCCTATGATGCCGGGAATGCCTCAGACGGGAATGCCCACTGATGATGGCAATATGTATCCTATGATGCCCGGGATGCCACAACCCGGTATGCCGCCTGTCACCTGTGAGCAATTGAGAGAACTGATGAGAAGAATGAACTGCCCCATAAACAGCAATCAAGATCTTAATAACAGGGAAAGACCCCTTGTACCGCCTGAAAATGGAACTGTTCCACCTATGGATGAGGATATGTAAAAAATAATTGTAATATTTAATGGCAGAAATGCCGTTAAATATTACACTTTTGTAAAACTTTTCAGTGTACATACAGTATTTTTATTATCTTGCATATAATATATAATTCTGGGGGTGTTTTTTTGATTGAAGAGTTATTACAAATACTATTACCGCTGTCAATATTTATTTTTGGTTACATAACTAACGGATGCTCTTTCCCGCAGCCTTTAAACAAAGATGAAGAATCAATGCTTATAGAGAAAGCCAATGCAGGTGATATAGAAGCAAGAAATACCCTGATTGAAAGAAATCTTCGTCTTGTTGCACATGTTATTAAAAAATATAAGACTGTGGGAATCGACCAGGAAGACTTAATATCCATAGGAACAATAGGACTAATTAAAGCAGTTTCTACCTTTGATGAAAAAAAAGGCATAAGGCTTGCGACCTATGCCGCCAAATGTATTGACAATGAAGTGCTTATGACCATAAGAAGCGAAAAGAAACTAAAAAAGGAAGTATCCCTTCAAGGACCTTTGGGAACAGACAAGGAAGGCAATAATATTTATCTCATCGATATAATTAAATACGAAGGTGATGAAATCGTAGGCAGGTTGGATAAGGAAGAAAAAATAAAAGCATTAGATGAAATACTGGATAGGACACTTCAAAAAAGAGAAAAATTTATTATTGAAATGCGTTACGGAATAAGGAACAAGGAGCATAAAACTCAGAGGGAAATAGCCAAGCTTTTAGGGATATCAAGGTCCTATGTATCAAGAATAGAAAAAAAGGCGCTGAAAAAACTCCATGACGCCTTGATATCCAATGTAGGAAATTAATGACAAGGGGACGGGGGTACTGTCATATTAATCAACTTTTTTTCTTAATATAAAGTAGGGCTCTACATTTTCTTCCATATGCAGCTTTACTGTTTGCTGAGGATGAGGTGCAGAGTCTATTTTATTATTATCTTCGTCTGTCAAATTCTTTACGGTTAATTCAAAGTGTCTTCCTTTGGGACCAAAACACTCCAAAATATCGCCTTCTGAAAACTTATTTCTCTGCTCCACTGTTGCAATCTTAGATTCAGAATCATATGACCTTATTATTCCAACCACATCATAGGTTCTTATATAGCTTGAACGGGCGTAGGATTGTCCATCCTTATAAGGGTTTCCGAAATAAAATCCATAGGAAAAATCCCTGTGGGATGTTTTCTCAACCTCTTCCTTCCAATATGCGGTGTTCCTTTGACTTTCCGTATATTTCAGCTCATCCAATGCATTTCTGTAAGAGCGTACAGTTACAGCCGTATAGTATTCACTTTTGTTCCTTCCTTCTATTTTTAATGCTTTAATACCTAAGTCCTTAAATCTCTGCAAATGCTCTATCATGCACATATCCTTGGAATTCATAATGAATGTTCCTTCTTCGTTTTCTTCTATGGGGTAATATTCTCCGGGTCTTTTTTCTTCAACCAAATTATATTTCCACCTGCAGGACTGGGCGCAATCTCCTTTATTAGAAAATCTGCCGGTCATAAAACTTGATAACAAGCATCTGCCGGAATAGGATATACACATGGCTCCATGGACAAATGTTTCAAATTCCAAATCTTTTGGTGTGTTTCGCACTATTGTTTCGATTTCCTCAAAAGTAAGCTCCCTTGCCAGCACAATTCTGTTTACTCCTTGTTTGTACCAGAAGTTTGCGGCATGATAATTTGTCGTATTAGCCTGTGTGCTTAAATGAATTCGCATATCGGGAATTGTTTGCTTAACAATTTCTATAACTCCCGGGTCAGCTGCTATCAATGCATCTGCACCTATTTTCTGCAAATATTTCAAATATCCCTCAATACCCTTTAAGTCATTATTATGTGGTACTATATTAACGGTTATATTGGCCTTTCTCCCATGTTTGTGACAATACTCCACTCCCTGCTCCAAATCCTTTTTAGTGAAATTTTTGCCCCCTGCCCGCATTCCCATTGATTTTCCCGCAAAATATACTTCGTCAGCTCCATATTGTACAGCCATTATTAATTTATCTAAATTCCCTGCCGGTGCTAATAGTTTTGGTAACATATTTACTCCTCTCAAAAGGGGACCTCTTATAGTGTGTCCCCATATCTATTTTATAAGTGTAACTGCCAATCCATCCCCCAAAGGAAGAACTGAAGTTACGAATCTCTCATCATGAGATATGTATTTTAGGTAATTTCTCAAGTTCCTGACTAATGTTTTCTTTCTTCTTACAACCAATTCATCCGATGCAATCATTCCTTGATACAATACATTATCCGAAAGAATAATTCCTCCGGGCTTCATCATTTTTAAGCATTTGTCAAAGAATATTCTATAATAACTTTTAGCTGCATCTATAAAAGCCATATCAAAGCTTCCTTCTATTTCGTCCAGAATATTAACTGCATCGCCTAAATATACCTGTATATTGTTATCAAGTCCAAAATCTCTTATATTTTTAAGTGCTTCCTTATAAAATTTTTCACTTCTTTCAAATGTAATTACCTTACCTTCATCTTTCATAACCTTGGACATGAAAATTGCAGAATATCCCACATTGGTACCTATTTCAATTATACTTTTTGCATTTAACTGATTAATTATCAGTTTGATAAACTGACCTACCTCTTTGTGTATGATGGGGAGGTTTCTTTCTTCGCAGCATTCTCTGAATTTATTTAATTTTTCATTGTCCTCTTTGATAAGACTGTTAATATACTCATCTATATATTCTCTGTTTATATTATCCATATAAAATACCTTGGGACCGGACCCCCTTACCTTAAATACTCCTCGGCTGCATCTATATGCTCATCATATGTATTTGAGAAATAATGTGAGCCGTCTCCTTTTGCCACAAAGAATAAATAATCGACATCTGCAGGCTCCAGTACTGATATAATAGATACTTTACCCGGTGAATTAATCGGTGTCGGAGGCAGTCCTTCTATAATATAAGTATTGTAAGGCGAATCTATTTCAATATCTTCGTAAGTGAGTCTTTCCTTCCACACACCGTTAGCATAGTTTACTGTTGCACAGGATTGAAGCTTCATATTAATATCAAGACGATTTAAAAATACCTTTGCCACCTCATCTCTTTCTTCATCCAAAAGCGCTTCCTTTTCAACTATACTGGCTAAATTTATCACCTCATCAAAGGTCAGGCTGGTATTCTCCATTCTTGGCTTGATTTCATTTATATAAAATTCATCAAATTGTTTTAATAGAACTCTTATTATATCTTCCTCAGATGAGTTAACATAGACGTTGTAAGTATCAGGCATTAAGTATCCCTGCAAGTTTGAAAGAGATGTATCTTTTAAGAATTCAAACTCATCTTTGAAAATATCAGGAGATTCCATCAATTCAATGAATTTGTCATAATCCAATTCAGTCTGTTTTGATAAAGCCTCAGCCATATCTTCATTTGTCAATCCTTCAATTATGGTTACGTTGTAAGTATTGCCTGAAGAGCCTCCTTTTATCAGAGAATTTATAAGCTCATCAGCATTCATATTTCTTGAAAGAACATAGCTTCCTGCTTTCAGCTTTGCATCTGAGCCGGTTTTTTCGGCATAGTATTTAAATGTACGAATATTTGAAATTAAATCATTTTCAAACAAAATTTCAGCAATATCATTAGTAGTGCTTCCCGATGGAATTTCTACAAGGATTGGCGAATTGTCATTTAAATCAACAGCCTTTAAACCTTCCTCAATATAATTGTCTATATAAAGATAGGCTGCTGCTATTATTAACACAAAACATATCAGTGCAATTATCTTTTTCATATTTCCTCCAAGAGTTTAAAATTTCGAAATCCATTAAATTATACAACCTTTCATCAATAAATACAATAATATAAAAATATATAGTATAATAATTGTTTGAATGGTTATTATAATATTGCTTATTTCTTTTGAGTAAGAGAGGGTTGATTCTATTGGACAGATTGAACAGAAGTAACACTCCCGATTTAACCAAGGTTGTTAATTTAGATGTGTTAAAACTAAGAAGGGATGGGCAATACAGTTTAACCAATGATATAAGCGGTAAACTAACTCCAAATCTAAATTCGGCTTCTATGAAGTTAAATCAAAGAATGGAAGATAAAAGTATTGTAAACAACAAACCATCCCAGTTCAGACCAATCTTAGGAGTAAACTTTCACAACATCAAAAGATAATAAGCATTAATAACCGGTGACCTAAAAGCTCACCGGTTGTTTTTTTACCCCATTTTTTCAACTAAAAAATAAATAGGGACTTATTGTATGTCTTCCTGAACTTAGTGAAGGATTTTATCGACATATTATGGATTTGGTAAAGGTGTCAGTTCAGATAAATCCGTAAAACAATACCACCATGCAAGACAGTTCAGTTCTAAACTTTCGGGATCCATGCCTCTTTCAATTGCCTCATCGAGGGTGCTTGCAACAGGAACAATTACCGGGTCCCCCGGCATCCAGTTTGCAGGGGTGCTTACACCATATGTTGTTGACACTTGCAGTGCATCAATTAATCTTAACAATTCATACATGTTTCTGCCGTTAGTTGCAGGATAGATGAGAATTGACCTTATTCTTTGATTTGGGTCTATAATAAAAACATCTCTAACACTTTGCTCATAGATTCTGTCAGGACTAACCATGCCGTAAAGCGCTGCTATACTTGCATCCCTGTCGGCAATAAGAGGAAAGGGCATAACTATACCTGTCATTTGGAATATATCGTAGAGCCAGCCAAGGTGTGCAGGATTTGAATCAATGCTTATTCCTAAGAGCTGAACATTTCTTTTTTCAAATTCAGGTTGAAGTTGAGCAAATGCAATAAATTCTGATGTGCAAACAGGAGTGAAATCTCCCGGATGGCTGAAAAACAAAACCCACTTTCCTCTATATTGAGAAAGGGTTATTGGTCCCTCTGTAGTCACGGCTGTAAAGTCAGGTGCAATCCTTCCGATTGTCAGGCATACTCTTGTACGTTCGGCTTCTATAGTTTCATTATTGATCATAATTTGTTTGTTACCTCCCATATGTATTTTATTTATTATATGAAAGGACAAATGATATAGTTCGAATCTATTACACTATAAATGGTTATGAGATTCTTCACTGCGTTCAGTATTTCCTGGTGCCTGGGAAAGCTCCGAAAATATGGAGGTAAAAAATTAGAAATTTATAAACTTACATTATTAAGATGAACAATATAGTGAAATATTTATAAATTTCAAATAATAACATTAACTTGGTACTAAA
>JAAYPY010000029.1 GCA_012519555.1 Tissierellia bacterium
AGCTTTAGAATTATTCGTGTCCGAAACCGTGAGCGGTTATTTTTATTATTTTTCTTTCAGTTACTTTACTTAAAAAATAGCTTTCGCATGAAAGCTATTTTTATAAGTTAGTAAATCTGTATTGCTTATTCGATAATCCCTGTTACAACTCCTGAGCCAACTGTTCTTCCGCCTTCTCTGATAGCAAATCTTAAGCCTTCTTCGATAGCAATCGGGTGGATTAACTCAACTACAAATCTTGAGTTGTCTCCAGGCATACACATTTCAACGCCTTCTTCAAGGTCGATTTGCCCTGTGATATCTGTTGTTCTGAAATAAAACTGTGGTCTGTATCCGTTAAAGAATGGGGTATGTCTTCCGCCTTCTTCTTTAGTCAATACGTATACTTCCGCTTTGAATTTTGTATGTGGTGTTATTGAACCCGGCTTTGCAAGAACTTGCCCTCTTTGGATTTCATCTCTTTGAACTCCTCTGAGAAGTGCTCCTATGTTGTCTCCCGCCTGTGCCTGGTCAAGTAATTTTCTGAACATTTCAACGCCTGTACATACAACATCTCTCGGCTCGTCTGCAAGTCCTACTATTTGTATCTTGTCCTGAACCTTCAATACTCCTCTTTCTACTCTTCCCGTTGCAACTGTTCCTCTTCCTGTTATTGAGAACACGTCTTCTACAGGCATTAAGAATGGTTTGTCAACATCTCTTTCAGGTGTTGGTATCCAGTTATCTACTTCTTCCATTAATTTAAGAACTTTGTCTGCCCATTCGCCATCCGGTTCTTCAAGAGCTTTTAAAGCTGAACCAACTACTATAGGAGTGTTGTCTCCGTCAAATTCATATTCTGTTAAAAGTTCTCTAACTTCCATTTCAACTAATTCGATTAATTCAGGGTCATCTACCTGGTCTTCCTTGTTCAAGAAAATAACTAATCTTGGAACTCCAACCTGTCTTGAAAGCAGGATGTGCTCTCTTGTCTGAGGCATAGGGCCGTCAGCTGCGGATACAACCAAGATTGCTCCGTCCATCTGAGCTGCTCCCGTAATCATGTTCTTAACATAGTCGGCGTGTCCCGGGCAGTCTACGTGTGCGTAGTGTCTGTTTTCAGTTTCATACTCAACGTGAGAAGTTGAAATAGTTATTCCTCTTTCTCTTTCTTCGGGAGCCTTGTCTATATTGTCATAGCTTATGAATTCTCCCGTGCCGAATTTTTTGTTCAAAATAAGTGTAATAGCTGCTGTTAATGTAGTTTTGCCGTGGTCAACGTGACCAATTGTTCCTATATTAACATGGGGTTTTGTTCTTTCAAATTTTGCTTTTGCCATTTCCTTTTCCTCCCTTTGGCTTATTTAATAATTTTTTCAGCTATGTTGTTAGGTACTTTTTCGTAATGATGGAATTCCATTGAATAAGAGGCTCTTCCTTGAGTCAGGGAGCGAAGTGTCGTTGCGTATCCAAACATTTCGGATAATGGAGCATATGCATCCACAACCTTTATTCCGCTTCTGTCAGAGAAGCCTTCTATTCTTCCTCTTCTTGAGTTTATATCTCCCATTACATCTCCCAAGTATTCTTCGGGAGTGGTTATTTCAACCTTCATGTATGGCTCTAAAAGTACCGGTGATGCTTTTTCCATGGCTTGTTTAAATGCCATGGAACCGGCGATCTTAAATGCCATTTCACTTGAGTCAACTTCATGGTAGCTTCCATCATAAAGTGTAACCTTAAAATCTATTACCGGATAGCCGGCTAAAATACCATTTTCAGCTGCGCCCCTAACTCCGGCTTCAACTGCCGGTATATATTCTTTCGGAATAACTCCGCCTGTGATAGCATTGACAAAAGTTATGCCTTGACCGGGCTCTTGAGGCTCCATAGTAATTTTAACATGACCATATTGTCCCTTGCCCCCTGATTGTCTTGCATACTTAACATCAACGTCTGCATTTCCTCCAACTGTTTCTTTGTAAGAAACTTGCGGTTTGCCTACATTTGCTTCAACCTTGAATTCTCTTAACAGTCTGTCAACTATTATTTCCAAATGAAGCTCGCCCATTCCTGCAATAATCGTCTGTCCCGTTTCAGGATTTGTATATGTTTTAAAAGTAGGGTCTTCTTCAGCTAACTTTTGAAGGCCTATGCCCATTTTTTCCTGTCCTGCCTTTGTTTTAGGCTCAATTGCCACTTCAATAACAGGTTCAGGGAAAACCATGGATTCCAAAACAATTGGGTGTTCAGGGTCACATAAGGTATCTCCTGTGGTTGTTATTTTCAAGCCAACAGCGGCATCAATATCTCCCGTGTAAGAGCTCTCAATTTCTTCCCTCTTATTGGCATGCATCTGAAGAATTCTACCTATTCTTTCTTTTTTGTTCTTGGTTGAATTCAAGACATATGAGCCTGATACCAATACCCCTGAATAAACTCTGAAAAATGTAAGTTTCCCTACAAAGGGGTCTGTGGCTATTTTAAATGCTAAAGCTGATAGCGGCGCATCATCTGACGCATCTCTTACTATTTCTTCTTCTGTGTCAGGGTCAAATCCTTTCATTTGAGGAACATCTAATGGATTCGGCAAATAATCAACAATTGCATCCAAAACAAGTCTCACGCCCTTATGTTTGTAAGCTGTACCGCATAAAACAGGTACGATTTCATTGTTTATTGTGCACTTTCTTATTGTTTTTTTCAACTCTTCAATTGAAATTTCTTCACCGTTTAAATATTTTTCCATTATTTCTTCATCAAAATCTGATAAAGCTTCAATAAGTTTTTCTCTGTATTCTTGAGCTTGGGCTGTATAATCATCAGGTATTTCGATTACTTCTAAATCTGTTCCTTCATCATTATTATATTTAGTTGCCTTCATGGTAACCAAATCAATAATGGCCTCAAACCTATCCTCAGCTCCGATGGGAAGCTGAATGGGAACGGCATTTGCCTTTAATCTTTCTTTCATTGTACCGACTGAATAAAAGAAATCTGCTCCCATTTTATCCATTTTGTTTACAAAACAAATTCTCGGCACATGATATTTATCCGCCTGTCTCCATACGGTTTCAGATTGGGGCTCAACTCCCATTTTAGCATCAAATATCGCTACAGCACCATCTAATACTCTCAATGACCTTTCAACTTCAACCGTGAAGTCTACGTGCCCCGGTGTATCGATGATGTTAATTCTCACATCTTTCCATTTACAAGTAGTCGCAGCTGAAGTTATTGTTATTCCTCTTTCCTGCTCTTGCTCCATCCAGTCCATTTGTGCTGCACCTTCATGAGTTTCTCCTACTTTATGAATTTTACCGGTATAGAACAGGATTCTTTCGGTGCATGTAGTTTTTCCTGCATCAATATGCGCCATTATTCCGATATTCCTGGTATTCTCTAAAGAATATTCTCTCATTTTTTTCCCTCCTTCACGCTGCTTTTCTCATACTGTCTTTATTACCACCTAAAATGTGCAAATGCTTTATTAGCTTCTGCCATTTTGTGTGTATCTTCTCTTTTCTTAACACTGGCTCCAACATTGTTGGCTGCATCCATTATTTCTTTTGCAAGCCTTTCACGCATTGTCTTTTCTCCTCTTTTGCGTGAATAAGTTACCAGCCATCTCAATCCTAAGGTCTGCCTTCTTTCAGGTCTTACTTCAATAGGAACCTGATAAGTAGCACCACCGACTCTTCTTGCTTTAACTTCCAATACAGGCATGATGTTGTTCATTGCTTTATAGAAAATTTCTAACGGGTCTTCGCCTGTTTTTTCCTTTATGATGTCAAACGCACCATAAACTATACTTTGAGCAACTCCCTTTTTACCATCATACATAAGTTGATTTATTAATTTAGTAAGGACCTTATCCTTATATATAGGATCTTCCATTACTTCTCTCTTAGGTATGTGACCTTTTCTTGGCACTTTGCTTCCCTCCTTAATAATATTTTTAATTCACAGGTACTCGACAATTAAATGCCGTCGTGCACATTTCATAATATATATTATGGCGTGTGCCGAATATCATCTAATTATTTTTTCTTTTCCCTTTTTACTCCATACTTGGATCTTGCTTGTTTTCTTTTCGCTACACCAGCTGTATCAAGGGTTCCTCTTATAATATGATATCTAACCCCCGGTAAGTCTTTAACTCTTCCTCCCCTAATAAGAACAACACTGTGCTCCTGCAAATTGTGTCCTTCACCGGGAATGTATGCTGAAACCTCCATGCCTGTTGATAATTTTACTCTGGCAATTTTTCTTAATGCTGAATTAGGTTTCTTTGGAGTTACAGTTTTAAC
>JAAYPY010000172.1 GCA_012519555.1 Tissierellia bacterium
CTGTTATGGAAGGAGAATCTTACGTAAGATTTATTATAATTCCTGAAAAGCATTGGTAATTACCATTTTCAATTACATGAAGAAGATGACTGCATAATAAAAAGTATGCAAACATATATTTAAACAATAATCAATATATTAAATATGTCGGAAATGTCGGTCAGGATTTGGTAGAATCAGTTTTTTCTTTTACTTATTATAAACCTATTCCGGTAACAGATATTATCTCAGCTTCTACTCAAAATCGTAGTCTTAATGAGGATGGTTTAATCAATTTAGGTTGGAGAGGATGGGAAGGTGATTTACCGACACCAATTTTAAACCCCTGCTTATCAAATCCTTCTTTGGTTGAAGAAACCATAGCTTATTATAATGAAGCAATCAGTGTAGCAACCAAACGCATATTACCTTTGACCTGTTATTATCACATGGATTGGCGTCCCAATAAATTCAGCGGTACGGCTCTTACAGGTATTCAGCCCTATTTGGGCAACGAAATTCCCGACTTGACAGGCTGTATTGTTTTTATTGATTTTGTCAGGAGAGGAAGCTCACCTGCAAGAGGAGTATTGGCTTACACTAAAGTGCGGACGGAATGCAAACTGAATGATTACAGCATTATTGAACCCAATTATAATTTTGGAACTCAATCAGCTTACTATGTAAGTTTGGGAGCAAACCTCACTCAATCAAGACTGTATTTAGGTGTCTACGGCTCATCCAATGTAACTGATTTTAATCAGGGAACTGTTTTTGAAATTGTATAAGCTAATCATGAATTGATTAAATGTTAATCAGTATTCATATAATATAAGGCCAGTATAGATAATCAAATAACCAACTGGCCTTTTTTCTATTTATAATCTTAATTTATCTTGCTGCAGTCAACCTATTCATAGAAAATCTCGTAAGCCCCGTTTTCATTCGGGATACCCGATACCAAGGTATCAGGTGCTATATTTACAGCAGGTCGAACACCATTATTATCTTTTGCTTGTAGATTTTCATCCCAATAAATTCCACGACTTCCGTCATTTAAGATGCAATGCACTATATCTTTCAGCCAATCTTCCGGAGACCGGGTCCAGTAGCTAAAATTGCTTGCTCCTAATTTAGCAATTCTATCTGAATTGGATGCATTTTCAAAATATGGATAAACTGTACCTATTACGTAAGTAGTTCCTATTTCAAAAGTTTCATCAAGTTCTTCATCATAATATTCCAAAGCCACCTCTGGAGCACCCAATTCTGTAATTGATGGAATAAACACTTTATCTTGTGTTGTGTATTTGCCTTCCCAATAACCTTCATTTGGTACATCAGTCATTAATACCGAATTCATAAATTCTATTGAAAAAGCATTGTAAAATCCATTTTCCTCATATATCCCCACACTATTCAGCCATGGGCGGATATGGTTGCTGGGTCCCCAAAGATTAACTCCGTTATGATGTACATCAGTCCTATTGTCAAAGGTAAATTGACCTATTAAATCTTTAGACAACAAGGTCACTCCGGAATCCATGCCGTAATGTTCTTTTGCTGCTACAATCCAAGTAATTGGTTTAATTTCTCCTGCTCCCGAATATCCGCTGCCGGTTTTATGCTCCCACTGCCAAGAATTATCTACAACCAAATCTCCAATATCTAATTCACTGATACTTTTTTTGGAATAATGCTGAACAATATCTCCGGCAAAAGCGGACCCGGTTACAGCCTTTGTCCTGACTTGAATCAAATCTCCCCCATTATGAATTAAACTTGCCATTCCATCAGAGTCAACCCTTATATCAGTCCAATCCTGATAAACCCTTTCGCCGGCTAAAATTCTTGCTTCTATATTAGTTGCGCCTGCAGGCAACCCCATTAAATAATCACTGACACTATCAGCATAGGAAAATGATATACCTTCTGGCCGTCTTGGCACTATAAGTGTTGGTAATTCCCTCGACGGCATCTCAGCAATTCTAAAAATAACATCCTTTCCGGGTATCAAATCCAATTCACTACCGGGTCCGGCTATCCAGTTTTCTCCATTATCAATACTATACTCTATAACTGAAGCTATAACTTCCTTAGTCTTTTCATCTAAATAATTAATAGTAACCGGAACTATGGGATAACCGTCCAATATTTCAGCCTCCTCTCCGGTACCTGTAAATTCAACTTCTTTTCCATCAATACTGGATTTGACAATGATTGTTGTTCCTTCCTTAATAGTTGCTTTTATAAGCTTATGTGTTATTAATGTAACAGGTCTATTTATTGCTATAAATTCTATAGCATCCGTATTGACATCTCTGCTGAAAGCAATTGTTATATTTCCATCTGCTGATTCGCTTACAGTAATACCCCTGATATTTCCAACTACATGTAATACTAATCCATTTTCATCTTCTACAAATAATATATTGCCATCTGCATATTCATTCCAAGTTGTGCTTGCTACATCCCGGATTATTATATTCCCGGTTACGCTTGCATAGTTGTTTACAGTAGCCTTTGGTGCTATTACGGTTAAATCCCCATCTA
>JAAYPY010000030.1 GCA_012519555.1 Tissierellia bacterium
GAATTGTAGATTCTGAATATGAAGCAAACAGTATAATTGAGGAAGTAAAGCATCATTTCACTAAAGACTATGACAAAGAGTCATTGCTGGAAGTCACCACAGTTGAAGATATAGAAATAAAACAGGTAAAAGCAACTAACGCAGAAATTCAGGAAAAAGATAAATTAATAGATTATATAATTAAAGGAACTAACGAAGAAAAGAAATACATAGTAGAAAAAGGAGACTCATTCTGGTCTATAGCTGAATACTTCGATATGGATCTGGATGAACTAATATTAGCAAACTCGGAAGCTGACCCGGAAACAATTCAAATAGGTGATGAATTAAATTTAATAGTACCAAAACCATTTATTAATGTACAAGTAAAGCGAAAAGTTGTACAGGAAGAAAAAATGCCTTACGAAACAGAATATGCATATGTTTCATACATGTACAATGATGAAGAAGTAGTTTCAAAAGCCGGTAAGTATGGTGTTTCAGAAATCGAGGCAATTATAACCGAACAAAACGGAATTCAGGTAGCAAAGGAAGTATTATCGGAAACAGTCATAACCCCACCGGTAACACAATTAGTAACAACAGGAACACAAGATCCGCCGCCCAAGCAAGGGACAGGATACTTTATAAATCCTCTTCCGGGCTCAATGATAACCTCTCGATTTGGCTCCAGATCAGGAGGCTTCCACTTAGGTCAGGATATGGCAAAGGCAGCGGGCTCATCTATTAAAGCAGCTGATGGAGGAACAGTACTGTTTGCAGGCTGGTCCGGAAGCTACGGTTACATGGTTGACATAGACCATGGAGGAGGTTTTACCACAAGGTACGCTCATTGCAGTGATATTTACGTATCTGCGGGAGAAAAGGTATATCAAGGCAAAATAATAGCGGCTGTAGGCTCTACGGGAGTATCATCAGGACCTCATTTACACTTTGAAGTAAGAAAATACGGCTCGGTAGTAAATCCGGCCGCATATATCGGAATACAATACAGATAATGATTTACCTAGATAGATAAGGATATCAAAGCCGATGAAAGCTCATCGGCTTTTTGATTTCAAAATGACAAATAATACATGATTTATCAAAAAATTTTTCTTGCTATTTTTAATATTTCATAATAAGATATAAAAGTATTATGCAATGCCGCATCCCCTACTAAAATATAAAGGATGGTCCGATGTTATACTTAGACAGCAGATTTATGGAAGTAGCACTTCCAATTATTGAACATAAAGAATATCAGCAAATGAAATATATTAAACACCATGATGAAAGTGTGTTTGAACATTCGGTGAAAGTCGCATTTTATGCCTATAAAATAGCCTATGGAAGAAATTGGGACTGGAAATCAACAATAAGAGGAGCCTTGCTTCACGACTTTTTTCTATATAAATTTAAAAAATGTTTGAGTTTTAGAATAGTAACAGATTCGATAAAACATGCACTAATTCATCCCAAAATTGCTTTTGACAATGCAGTTAAATATTTCGAGCTAAACGAAAAAGAAGAAAATATAATAAAGGGACATATGTTTCCTTTTGGATGTCCAAAATCAAAAGAGGCATGGATTGTAAGCTTTGTGGATAAATATATTGCAGTATTTGAATACTCTTCAAATTTTAAAAAAATGGTGCAAAAGAAACAGCCGGCCTTCCAAGCCGAATAA
>JAAYPY010000173.1 GCA_012519555.1 Tissierellia bacterium
CCATAAATAGATAAGTTTGCTTTAATTCTCTTCTCCATCTTCATCCTCCTTATATTCAAGAATGTCCCCGGGTTGGCAATCAAGAGCTTTGCATATTTCATCCAAGGTAGAAAGTCGTATTGCCTTCGCCTTATTATTTTTAAGTATCGAAAGATTTGCAGGAGTAATACTTATTTTTTCAGCTAATTCCATAAGACCTATCTTTCTTTTAGCCATCATAACATCAAGTTGTACAATTATCGCCACATTATCCCCCCTAGACCGTTAAATCATTTTCGTCTTTATAATAAATAGACTGCTTAAATAAATCTTTCAGCGTTAAGCATAACAAACATGCAACAACAAATATGATTATTATGACAATTGTTGAAATTGTAGGCATAACAATCATTTTTACCAAATACATAAATGCAATAACCAAACAAGCAAGAGCAATTTTTCTTAAAGACGATACATTGGCATGTATAAAGGGATTGCCCATAAGCAAGGTTTTAAAAATGACCTTGAGCTGCCACAAAATGTATACGCAAGTCATACCTGATGCCAATAGTATTACTTTCGCAAATAAAGCATCAGCTTCAACTATTCCGAAATAACTAAAGAGCCAAGGTGAAGAAAATGGAACCAAAGTACAGCAAATAATTGCAACTATGAACAAAATATCAATACTGATTTTAGTCATATAATGAACAATACTCTTTTGATACATAAAATCCTCCAAAGAACTGTTAATGTATTTTTATTATAGCAGGTATTTCTCGTTTGTCAATAATTATTTATTGTTTTTCGATAATTTCTTATTGACAATTGAAAAAGGCATCATTTGATTTTACTCAAATAATGCCTAATAATTCTATACTATATTACTTTGAACGTAAAGAAGGTTCCCAAGTTATATCATAACTACCGGTTTAATAAGATCTCTTGGTTTATCTTTCATAAGCAATAATGATTCTTCCATGTGCTCAAAACCATTGAACTTATGAGTAAGCATCTTGCTTGTATCAAGACGTCCTGTTTGAATCAAGGATGCAAGTTTTTCCATTCTCAGTCTTCCTCCGGGCATCAAGCCGCCGGCAATTATTTTATGACCCATACCGCATCCCCATTCAGCTCTTGGTATTTTTACATAGTCTCCTGAGCCAAGGTAGTTAACATTACCGATTTTTCCGCCCGGTTTTAGCATGGTAACAGCTTCTATAAAAGTATCAACATTTCCGCCTGCAATAATTACACGGTCAACACCTTTTCCATGAGTTTTTTCCATAATTTGTTCTACAATGCTTCCTTCACGATAGTTAATAATATCCGTAGCACCATATTCTCTTGCAACTTCCGTACAAATTTTTCGAGAGCCGACAGCATACAGATTGGAAGCTCCTTTAAGAGCTGCTCCTGCAACAGCCATTAAGCCTACGGGACCTATTCCAATTACACATACGTCATCTCCAAACTGAACGTCAGCTAATTCTACCCCATGAAAACCGGTAGGAACCATATCGCTTAACATTACTGCTGCCGCTGCATCTATATCATCAGGCAAAAGTGCCATATTTGCATCAGCCTCATTTACATGGAAAAGTTCCGAGAAAACACCGTCTTTAAAGTTAGAGAATTTCCATCCTGCTAACATACCGTTTGAATGCATTGAATAACCGCCTTGAGAAGCAAGTGCACCCCAGTCTGGTGTTATAGCCGGAATTATTACCCTGTCCCCGGGTTTAAAGTCCTTAACTAATGAGCCGACTTCAACAACTTCTCCCACTGCTTCATGACCAAGAATCATGTCACTTCTTTCACCGATTGCACCTTCCCAAACAGTATGTACGTCTGATGTACATGGTGAAACTGCAATAGGTTTAACGATTGCATCCAATGGACCGCATTTTGGTTCAGGTTTTTCAATCCAGCCTGTCTTACCAATTCCTAACATTGCAAAACCTTTCATAAAAAAATCCTCCTAATAATAAAATATTTTATATTCAACGCCCTGGGCATATTGAATATACTACTTAGTTTGCAAGCGTTTTATATCCAATATTAATGATACCTTATTGTTCAACATTTGTCAAACTTTTCCTATTAATATTTTGTAACATTTTTAGCTTTAGTCATGAAAATTTCTGTTACAGAAAGCTCAACTGCTGATTATTATTAAGGATTTTCTTTATGAATGTTTTTCTATGTATTGCAGAAGGACCGTATTCAAGTAAGGCTTCAATATGTTCTTTTGTACCATAGCCTTTATTCTTGTTAAATTTATACTCAGGGTATAATTTATGTAATTCGTCCATTTGGCGGTCACGAGTTACTTTAGCTATTATAGATGCAGCTGCAATTCCGTGACAATTTGCATCTCCGTGAATTATGTTTGTTTGGGGTATGGCAATGCTTAGCTTTTCAGCATCAACAAGAATATAATCAGGAACTATTCTGTTTCCTTCTTTATCTTTAATATTTTCAATGGCTTGTACCATTGCAAGCTTTGTTGCATTTTTAATATTGTATTCATCAACCTCAGCACAGTCTAATTCTCCTATTCCGTATGCCAAAGCAGAATCTGTTATCAAGGTATATAATTGTTCTCTTTTTTTAGCTGTCAGTTTTTTGGAATCATTGACACCTTCTATAAGTAATCCTTTGGGCATAATAATTGCACATGTTACAACACTGCCTGCTAAGCAGCCTCTGCCAACTTCATCAATGCATGCTATGTACTTATATCCCTTGTCCCAAAGCTCTTGTTCAATTATTAGCATCTTATTACTCCTTTAGTCTTACTCCTGGTTTGCGGGGTTAGGGCATCTCTAATGTTATCTTGCCTAATTTTCCTGCTCTGAAATCGATTAATAATAGATTTGCGACTCTCAGATAGTCTATGTCTCTTTTGTTTGTTAAAAAGCCTTTTTTATATGCTATATTGTCTAAAATGTCTAAGGGTTTCTCCCCTGCCTCAATGCCGTATCTTTCAAGAATTACATTTTCTTTTCCCATTTGCTGCATTCTTATAACAAATTTAAGAGCAATTTCCTCTAACACCAAGACATCATCTTTTATTGCACCAGTAAAGGCAAGATTTAAAGCGCTTTCTTCATCATCAAACTTAGGCCATAATATGCCGGGAGTATCCAATAGGTCAATATTGCCTGCCAAGTGTATCCATTGCTTGCCCTTTGTAACTCCGGGCTTATTTCCTGTTTTCGTGCTTTTCTTTTTTACTAAAGAATTTATTAGTGTTGATTTGCCCACATTAGGTATGCCCACAACCATTGCTTTTATGGTTTTGTTCAACAATCCCCTTTTTTTGTATCTTTCAACTATTTCCTTTGTAGCATCAGCAATCGCATTATTTAATCTGCGAAGCTCTTGGTTGTTGGTGGAATTATAAAGCAGGACTGACCATCCCTTGCTCTTATAGTGTTCTTCCCATAATTTATTGACATTGGGGTCTGCTAAATCGTATTTGTTTAATACAATCAGTCTTTTTTTATCTTTGAACAATTTATCAAAGTCAGGATTTTTGCTGCTGTAAGGAATTCTTGCATCTAGAACTTCAATAATTAAATTGACTAACTTAATATTTTCCTGCAATAGTTCCTTTGTTTTTTTCATATGTCCCGGATACCAGTTAATATTCATATATACCTCTCATTTGATACAGTTGACTTAGAAACATCTGTTATAAGCTATGCCTGAACCTATGGGGTTAGTCCATAGGGAAGAAGATAAAAATTGAGGACTTACGTCCTCAATCAAATTAATACTTTCTAAGTTCTTTTACTTTAGTTGCTTTACCTGTTCTTTCCCTCAAGTAGAACAAACGAGCACGTCTTACTTTACCTCTTCTTACCACTTCAATTTTCTCAATCTTTGGTGAATGAATAGGGAATGTTCTTTCAACTCCAACTCCGTAAGAAATTTTTCTTACCGTGAAAGTTGCTCTGTTGCTTTCGCCTTGTTTTTTAATTACGATACCTTCAAATACCTGAATTCTTTCTCTGTTTCCTTCTTTGACTTTTACATGTACTTTTATTGTATCTCCAACATTAAAAGGTGTTACACTTTTAATCTGTTCATTTTCTATTAATTTTATTAAGTCCATTTGTATACCTCCCTTCATTTAAGCGTTCTTGTTACCTGTACAGAGGACCGCCGTATACTCTTAGCATTATAGCATATCAATCATAATGCATACAAGGTTTATTTATATTTTTTAGCTAATTCCTTGTACTTTTCAATTATACCTTTGTCTTTAATCATATCCGGACGTCTTTTTAAAGTTATTTCTATGGCTTTAAACAGCCGCCATTCTTCAATATTTTTGTGATGTCCTGACAATAATATTTCCGGTACATCTAAACCCCTGTAGCTTTCCGGTCTCGTATATTGGGGATACTCTAGCAAGTTTTGGCTGTGTGATTCTTCCTTTGAAGATTCTTCAGAGCCCAATACTCCTTTAAGCAGCCTTCCTACCGCATCAACAATCAACAATGCAGGCAGTTCACCGCTTGTTAAAACATAATCCCCAACAGATATTTCCTCATCAACATATTTGTCGATAATTCTTTGATCTATACCTTCATAATGTCCCGGAATAAGTATTATATGTTCCTTAGTCGATAATTCCTTTGCCTTATTTTGATTAAACAAACTTCCTTTTGGTGATAAATAAATAATATATGAATTATGCTTTTTAATAGCATCCAAAGCTCTAAACATAGGTTCCGGTCTTAATAACATTCCTGGACCGCCACCATAAGGATAATCATCTACTTTTTTATGTTTATCTTCGGAATAATCTCTTAAGAGCACATACTCCAATTCAAACAATTTGTTTTCAACAGCCCTGCCGATTATTCCGTTTTTAGCATAAACCTCTATTAATTCCGGAAATAAAGTTATTATCTCAAATTTCATTCAAGCAACCCTTCGATAACATTTATTATCATTTTTTTATCGCGAACATTGACTGATTTTACAACATCTTTGATTGCAGGTATCAAAAAGGAGCTATTATTATTTTTTACTTCATATACATCGTTGGCTGCAGTTTGATAGATTTCTGAAATTATGCCTATATGCTCACCGTCACTTGAATACACATCCATTCCTTCCAAATCGAATAAATAATAGGTATCTTGGGGAAGTTCTCTTAACTGATCTTCAAGTATGGAAATGTATGTGTCCTTCAATGATTCTGCTGTATCCATATCATCAATATTTCTCAGCTTAAGATAAACCATTCCTTTTTGGTACCATACATCATCGATGGTGCGTTTTGTATTATCTTTTTCCGTGTATACATATTTAAGCTCTTCGAATCTTTCTAAATCATCAGTCATAGGCATGCATTTCACATAACCTCTTACTCCGTGAGTATTAACTATTTTGCCAACTTTAATATAATCCTTCATTTCTACCTCAATAAGGCTATTGAATTATTTCGACTATAACTCTCTTATTATCCTTTGTGGCAGCTGCTTTAACTACAGTTCTTATTGCTTTTGCTATTCTGCCTTGTTTCCCGATTACTTTACCCATGTCATCGGGTGCTACTTTCAATTCAATTATCAGTGATTGACTTCCTTCAACTTCATTGACTTCAACCATATCAGGATTGTCAACAAGTGATTTTGCTATATATTCTACTAATTCACCCATGATATCACCTCTTATTTGTTTTCATCTCTTTTTTCATAGATGCCGTTATTCTTGAAAAGCATACTTACTGTATCTGTTGGTTTTGCACCATTGTTCAGCCATTTAATTGCACTTTCATCGTTAATTTTTACAACTTTCGGCTCTGATACAGGATTGTAGTATCCTATTTCTTCAATGAAACGTCCGTCTCTGGGAGAACGTGAATCCGCTACTACTATTCTGTAAAAAGGTTTCTTTTTGGAACCCATTCTTTTTAATCTGATTTTTACTGACATAATGTCACCTCCTTGATTAATAATGTATGGGGACACACCTCTTTCTATAGAGTCATGCTCCGGGGTCAGAGGAATGTCCGCGAATTTATATATGAAAAAGGAATATTCCTATTTCTAACAATTAAAATGAGGTTAGGGCATCTTGAATCCGCCCATGCCGCCGAAGCCGCCTTTCTTTCTTCCTGTTCCCATTGTTTGGAATTTCTTCATCATTTTCTTCATTTCTTCATATTGTTTTAACAATGAATTGACTCTTTGAACAGATGTTCCGCTTCCCGCAGCAATTCTTTTTCTTCTGCTTCCGTTGATTATTGAAGGATTCATTCTTTCCTTCTTTGTCATGGATTGAATAATTGCTTCCGTATATACTAATTCTTTCTCATCAACTTTAAGACCCTTTAACTTTTTTTTACCTCCAAGTCCCGGAACCATTTCTAATATTTCATCCAAAGGTCCCATGTTTTTCATCTGTTGAAGCTGTGTTAAGAAATCTTCTAAATTGAAGTCTTGGGTTTTTAACTTCTTTTGAAGCTCAAGAGCCTGTTTTTCGTCAAAAGCATCTTGAGCTTTTTCAATGATTGAAAGTACATCACCCATACCAAGTATTCTTGATGCCATTCTATCAGGATGAAATGCTTCAAGCTGATCCATTTTTTCTCCGACAGACAAAAATTTTATAGGCTTATCCACAACATTTCTTATGGATAGAGCTGCTCCACCTCTTGCATCACCATCAACCTTTGTAAGTATCACTCCTGTAACATCTAAGTATGAGTTAAATGATTCCGCAACCTTTACTGCATCCTGCCCTGTCATTGCATCCAATAACAAAAGTATTTCATCAGGCTTTACAGTATTTTTAATTTCAACCAATTCATCCATCAAGTCATCATCAATGTGAAGCCTTCCTGCAGTATCTATGATTACTGTATCATTGCCGTGTTTCATGGCATGATTCATTGCTTCCTTGGCAATTATTACAGGAGATATTTTGTCCCCCATTTCGAAAACAGGAACACCAATGCTTTCTGCAACTACCTGAAGCTGCTTAATTGCAGCAGGTCTGTAAACGTCGCAGGCTACCAACAAGGGTCTTCTTCCTTCTTTTTTCAGTCTTCTTGCAAGCTTTCCGGTAGCAGTTGTTTTACCTGCACCTTGAAGTCCGCACATCATAAAATAAGTTATGTCATTTGAATTAAATTTCAGTCTGCTTTCACCTTGACCCATTATTTTTGTTAATTCTTCATGAACTATTTTTACAACCTGCTGTCCCGGGGTCAAGCTTTCCATTACTTCAGTGCCTAATGATCTTTCTTTCACGCTGTTAATAAAGGCTTTTACAACCTTAAAGTTAACATCTGCCTCAAGAAGGGACATTTTGATCTCTTTCATGGCAAGGTCAATATCTTTTTCAGTTAATTTCCCCTTGCCTCTTAGCTTTTGTAATGCATTTTGAAGTTTATCGGATAAATTTTCAAACATTGCTAACCCTCGTTAATTATTTTTGCGGCTTCAAGCTTTATTTTTTCAATAATGTCTTTATACTTTTCATCATTTATCTTTGAAGATAGTTCTATAATATTTTCTGCTGCTTGGCTGAATTTTATATATTTATCATGAAGTTTTATTTTCTCTTCATATGCAGTAAGGTTTTTTTCGGCTCTTTTTAAAGCATCATGGACTCCCTGTCTGCTGATGTTCATTTCTTCGGCTATTTCTGACAAGCTGTAATCTAAATTATAATACATTTCAATTATATTTGCTTGATTATACCTTAGCAAATTACCATAATAGTCATACAGGATGCTATAGAAAAAATCTTTCTCTGACATATCCACCTCTGTAAAGTATTTTGCTTGACAGTGCATTTTACCTCATCCTAATTATTTTGTCAATAGTTTTTTTGATGTATTGAGACATATTATTCATGATAATGAAAAAAATAATAAAAATATCAAGTGAACATTTGCAGGACAAGATTATAATTCTTAGCGAATGCAGGTTAAAAATCCGTTAAGCAGCTTGCACTGTTTGAGCGAAGCGAGTCTGCAAGCTGTAGGATTTTAAACTGTAATGAGCTCATAGAATTATTCGTGTCCGAAACCCTGAGCGGATATTTTTATTATTTTACGTGTGAACTTTTACTCAAAAATTGCATTTACGAAGTCCTGAGCATTAAAATCCTGCAGGTCATCTATCCCTTCTCCCACACCCACATACTTGATAGGTATTTTCAATTCATTTACAATGGGGAAGGCTATGCCTCCCTTTGCTGTTCCATCTAATTTAGTTAAAATCAAACCGTTTATGTTGCATGCTTCTTTAAACATCTTAGCTTGAACTATGCCGTTTTGACCTGTTGTAGCATCTATAACAAGATACACATCTATGTGTGCCTCGCTGAACTCTTTATCTATTATTTTGAATATTTTGCTCAGTTCATTCATCAGGTTCTTTTTGTTATGTAATCTTCCTGCTGTATCACAAATCAATATATCCGATTTTCTTGCTTTAGCTGCTTGTATTGCATCAAAAACTACTGCTCCGGGATCTGAGCCTTGATCTGAAGCAATAATGTCAACACCTGCTCTATGGCACCATTCCTTAAGCTGCTCCACAGCTGCAGCCCTAAATGTATCTGCTGCAGCAACAATAACTTTATTGCCGGATTGTTTTAATCTGTAGGCAATTTTCCCGATAGAAGTAGTTTTTCCTACTCCATTTACACCTACTATCAGAATTACCCTTTGTTTATCGGTTACATCAGGCCTTTCGTTTTCTTTAAGTACATTTATCAGATATTCTTTGATTATATCTTTAAGCTCCAATGTATCTTCTAATTTTCTTTTCTTTGTTTCATCCTTGATGTATTCAATGATATCCATTGTTGTTTCAACACCCATGTCAGATGTTATAAGTATTTCTTCTAACTCGTCAAGAAAATCATCGTCTATTTTTTTGTGTTGAAAAATAACGCTTTCGATTTGTTCTGTAAGATTTTTTTTAGTCTTAATCAATCCTTCTTTCAACTTGGCAAAAAAACTTTTTTTTTCGTTATTCATTTATTTCCTCCGTATTTATTTAGGGATAACTGCGTCTGATAGTTTTAGTGATACTAATTTTGTTACTCCCTTTTCTTCCATTGTTGCTCCATATAAAGTGTCCGCGTATTCCATAGTTCCTTTTCTGTGAGTTATTACAATAAACTGTGTCTCCTTTGAAAATTCCTTCAAATATTGTGAGAATCTAAAAATATTCAGATCATCAAGAGCTGCTTCAATTTCATCCAATACGCAAAATGGTGTGGGCTTTGTTTTCAAAATTGAAAATAAAAGAGCAATAGCAGTAAGCGCCTTTTCGCCGCCGGACAACAATGATATTTTGCTTAATTTTTTCCCGGGTGGCTGTACCGTAATTTCTATGTCGCTGTTTAGAGCATCTTCCTCATTTTCCAAATATATATCTCCGCTGCCTCCATTGAAAAGCTTCTTGAATACTTGGCCGAATTTTGCTCTAATATTGGAAAATTCCTCAATAAATTTATCCTTCATTTGAATCTCTAACTCTTTTATTATTTCATTCAACTGCTCAATCGCATCTGTCAGATCCTTCTCTTGTTTTGTTAAAAAATCATATCTTTCTTTTACTTCCTTGTATTCTTCTATGGAGTCTAAGTTAATATTTCCTAATTCTTTTATACCTTTTTTGCATGAGTTTACTTCGCTGTAAAGTTTAGATTGGCTTATGCTGTCATCCTTATATTTAAGTGCCATTGCATAGTTTATTTCATAGTCTTCCCATAGTTTTGCAGAAATATCTTCTATTTTTGAACTTTCTCTTTCAATTTTTACGTTCATCTTAATTTCATCATCAAGTATTTCAGTTATTAGTTTATTTGATTCATTAACTTTATTTTGGTAGTCATAAATTTCATTTTGAATATTTTTTAGGGTTTCCTTTTTCTTTATATAGCTTTCATTTATTGATTTAATTTCTTCTTTTAAAGCTTCGGCTTTTTCTGTATTTTCATTTATTGTATCCTGTGCGGTCTCAATTTCTTTATCGATGGAAGATAAGCTTTCTTCTTTAATCTTCTTTGAATTATTGTTTCTTTCAATTTCCAAATAAATGTTATTAATTTTTTCTTCTATAAGCTTAATATTTTGAATAATCCCGGAAACTTGTTCTCTTTGCATTGAAATTGTATTGTTGTATTCATCATATTTCATCTTATAGGAATCATTTTGCAATACCTTAGCTTCTATTTCTTTTTCCTTTTCTTCAATCAATAATTTCAGTTTTTCTGTTTCATTGTTTAGAGAAATTAAATCATTCTCATATTTCTGCTTTTCTTTTTGTATGAATTCAATCTCTTCTTTGTATTTGCTGATGGCAGCGGTTGTTTTTTCGTTTTGTTCCGAAAGCATCTTTATTTTTGAGCTGTTCATCTCATAATGATTATTTTTTTCAGTAATAATACTTTTGATTTCTTCTGATAAATTGTTGTATTCTGTAATTTTTTTATTCAAAAGATTCAATGAGTTGCTTTTCTCTTTCAATTCTTTGGATAATTTATCAAGATTAACCTTTAATTCTTCGATTTCTCTTTTTCTTCCCAAGAGAGCTTGGTTTGCGCTTATATGACCGCCTGTAACTGAACCGCCTGCATTTATTACATCTCCTTGAAGTGTAACAATTTTAACGGTATTGCCTATTTTCCTGGATATATTAAAGCCGTTGTTCAGGTTGTCCACAATGATTATTCTTCCAAGCAAGTTTTTAATAACACTTTTATATTTTGAACTTGTTTGAATTAAGTTGTCGGCTGTGTCAATAACGCATTTTTCCTTTAGAACTTCTCTTTCAGATTTATTTAAACTTTTTTCCGTAAGCATGTTAATTGGAAGAAAGGTAACTCTCCCGATTTTGTTCTTTTTTAAATAATCGATTATTGCTTCAGCCTCAGTATCAGTATTCACGATAATATTTTGTACTGCTGAGCCTAATGCTATTTCAACAGCGGTTTCAAATTGTTTTTCTGTCTTTATTACATCAGCCACTGTACCTAATATGCTTTTTAACACCGGCTCCTTGTCCTTCTTGTTCATTACAGTCTTAACGCTTTTATAGTAACCCTCATAATATGTTTCCATGTTGGAAAGTATGTTTATTTTTGACTTAGTTGCGCTATACTCTTCACTTAACTTAGAAATCTCTAAATTTAACCTTTCTTTGTTTTTTCCCGCAAGGTTTAATTCTGCATGTGCATTATTAAGCTCTGCTTTTTTTTGAGTTAACAGTTCAGTTAATATGCTTTGTTCTTTTAGGAGCCTATTAATAACTTCACTTCTCTTTTGTCTTTCTTCTTCCTCTGAATTTACTTCTTGAGCTAAATGCTTAATCCTGTCCCAGTTGTTTATTATTAAAGATTCAATTGTGTTTTTATCCGAATTTATTTTGTTGTTATCCTTATGAAGTTCAAACAGCTCATTTTTTTGCTGCTCAATCAATCGGACAATCCCATCAATTTCCCTTTTATATTCTTTAATATTTAAATGCAATAATTCATACTTCTCATTATCGCTCTTGTATATTTCCTCAAGTGAAGCCTTTTCCTGAATTAAAGTATTAATATTTTCCGCTAACTCTAAATTTCTATTTTCAAGAGCAGCTATGTCATTTTTAACGTTTTCTATGTTTGAGCAGTATAGAAGCTTCTTTTCTTTGTGAACTTGGCTTAAACTGTTATAGTTTTCTAAAGCTTTATTCTTTGAATCTCTTAGCTCTTCTGTTTCATTAATTCTATTTTGTAGTTCATTAATTTTCTCTTTTTGAGCTTCAATAATTTCAGTATAATTGTCTCTTCTTTTTTGAAGTCTCAGTTTTTCTTCCAATGCCATATCTCTTTGATTTTTTAGAGCTGCTAACTGTTGGCTGTGTTTTTCATATTCATGGCATAAATAATTCAATTCATATTTTTTTAATTTCTCTCTTATTTCAATATATTTTTGAGCTCGTACACTTTGCTCATAGAGAGGCTCAATACGCTCTTTAAGTTCAAATATTATATCTTCGGTTCTTTCTAAATTATTTCTTGTTTTTTCTAACTTTCTTTCAGATTCATCTTTTCTTACCTTGTATTTTACTATTCCGGACGCCTCTTCAAAGACTTGTCTTCGAACGTCCGAATTAGGACTTAAAATATCTTCCACCCTGCCTTGTCCAATAAAAGAATAGCCTTCTCTTCCAATACCGGTATCCATAAAAAGTTCTCTTATGTCTTTGAGTCTGCACTGTTGTTTGTTTATGTAGTATTCGCTTTCGCCGGTTTTGTACAACTTCCGGCTGATGGCTACTTCCTTGTATTCAAGAGGTATGATTCCTGATTCATTGTCAAAAATAAGCCTGACTTCAGCGTAGCCTAAGGGCAGTCTTTTTTCGGTTCCTGCAAAAATAACATCGTCCATCTTGCCGCCCCTTAGCGTTTTTGCACTTTGCTCTCCTAAAACCCATTTAATGGCATCGGAAATGTTGCTTTTTCCGCTCCCATTTGGTCCGACGATGGCTGTGATACCTTTTTCAACTTCTATTTCTGTTTTTTCAGCAAAAGATTTAAATCCGTTTACATATATCTTTTTTAAATACATGATTCCCCCTGATGTATATTCAGATAATTTTGAAAAATATCTGATTTGTTGAAACTGCATAACTTTTTATTCATATTATATATTTTAATTATATCATCATTTATCACTTTAAACGATAATTGTTTTATTGAAAATTTATCTTTCAATTTATCAATATTGGTTCTTTTTTGACCTGCAAGATTGCTTATTTGTTTTTGTGGCGCATGAATTACTATGCCCTTTTGCAGGTCCTGTAAGTTCAGTTTGTTTAATTTAGACATTAAAGCATAAAAATAAATTCTCTCTTCAACCAGTTGTCTGAAAGCAGGATGATAGGGTCCAGCTTTTACATCCTCATCATCGTTAATGGACTCTGTATTTTGAAGTCCTATTCTAATAACATTTATATTGTTAATACTGTAAAGGCAGTACATATATGCTGATATTTCTATTGCCTCTTCCAAAGTAATGGGTTTGTAGGAGCCGCTTTCATACATATCAAAAAGCTCAGTATCCTTAATTACTAAAGTGGGATAAATTCTAACTATATGGGGTTTCATTTCAATGGACTCCACGCATGTTTTTATGTCCTTTTCCCTGCTGCTTCCCGGAAGTCCGGGCATTATCTGATGACCTAAAATAAATCCATGCTCCTTAATTAAGCGGCTTGCTTCTAAGGATTGCTTTTTATTGTGCCCTCGGTTTGAAATTTTCAAAACCTCATCATCCAGACTTTGAATACCCAATTCAATTATATCCATTCCGTACTTTTTAAGAAGCATTAATATTTCCTTATTTATTGCATCCGGTCTTGTGGAGCATCTTATGCCCTTTATAATTCCTAAGTCCTTATAATGCTTGGCGGTCCTTAATAATTCTTCTTGAATTTCAGTATCTATTGCAGTAAATGATCCGCCGAAAAATGCAATTTCCGTATGGGTATCCTTATCTATTGTTTCAATATATTCTTCAACTATATTACAAACATATTGCCTGTCAAAAGCGAGGCTTTTCTGACCTGTAATTTTTCTTTGATTGCAAAATACACAGTTATTTGGGCAGCCTACATGTGGTACAAAAATTGGGATAATTTTCATCTTCTTATTCATTCAACTGTCCTTCTTGTATAAGTGCATCCCTGGCAGCATTTTGCTCAGCTATTTTCTTATTCTTGCCAACGCCTTTCCCTACCACATTTTTGTTAACCATCACATTTACATGGAATACTTTTTCATGGTCAGGTCCTTCTTCCTTTGTTACTAGATATCTGATTTTGCAAAACTGGCTTTTACTTTGATAATATTCCTGGAGATAGGATTTAAAATCAGTCACAAGTTTTCCTTTGACTGCAAGTTTTATGTACTCTGTTAAATTATCCAACACAAATTTCTCAGCTTGCTTGTATCCTCCATCCAAATATATGGCGGCAATGACTGCTTCAACAGCATCTGCTAATATAGATTTTCTTTCTCTTCCTCCGGATGCTTCCTCTCCTTTTCCTAACAGTAAATATTTACCTAAATTTAAATTGGCAGCCACCAAGCTCAAGGTATCCTCACAAACCACCCGGGATCTTAATTTGGTCAGTTCGCCTTCAGGATAATCAGGAAATTTATCAAATATGAAACGACTTACGGAAATACTTAAAACAGCATCTCCCAAAAATTCAAGTCTTTCGTTATTAACCTTGTTATATGCCTTATCTTCATTGGAATATGAACTGTGTGTCAGGGATTTTTCCAATATTTGAATATTATTAAATTTATAATTTATAATTTTTTGGAACTCATGTACCATATCTGTAATCATTTTTCCCTCCAAAAGGGTTATAGACGGGGACGCACTTCTGCGTCCCTCATAAAGGGGGACATTCCTTCAAGTCATGCAAAAAATTACTAAATTCTGAAGGTGTGTCCCCATACCTCTTTAATTATTTATTTCTTCTAAGTATTTTACAATATCTCCTACTGTTTCAATTTTCTCAATACTTTCATCATCAACTTCAATGTCAAATTCGTCTTCGATAGCCATTACCAATTCAAAAAGTGTTATTGAATCCGCATCTAAATCGTCTGCAAAGGATGTTTCCATTGAAATGTCTTCAGGCTCAATGCCCACCTTCTCAGCTACCAATTCTCTAATTCTTTCAAACATAAAATCACCTCCTCGTTAAGCTTTCTTCAATTAATTCATTCACATTACTTTCATAGCAAGTTTTTGCCTGACGTATGGCATTTTTAATTGCCTTAGCATCCGAACTGCCGTGTGCTTTTATTACGGGAGCCTTAACTCCCAACAGCGGAGCCCCGCCATGCTCTGAATAATCAAATTTACTTTTGAAGTTTTTGAGTGCCGGCTTTATTAATGCACCACCTACTTTAGACCTCATGCTTGACATTATTTCTTCTTTCAAGCCCTTCATGAGCTCATGCACTGTGCCTTCCATAGTTTTCAATATCATATTTCCCGTAAACCCGTCACAAATTACTATATCAGCATTTCCCTTAAGTATATCTCTTGCTTCAATGTTACCTATAAAATTTAAAGGAAGATTTGAATTCTCAAGTAATTTATATGTATCAAGAGTTAGCTTATCCCCCTTGGACTTTTCCGTACCTATGTTAGCCAAGGCAATCTTAGGAGAGATGATATTCATTGCTCTTTTCAAGTAAATATCACCCATAATGGCAAAATCATATAAAAACTCCGGTTTTGAATCCACATTTGCACCGGAATCTATCAATAAACAAAATCCCCCTGACATATTGGGTATCAATGAGCCTATTGCAGGTCTTTCAATTCCGCTAATTCGGCCTATTATAAGAGTTCCGCCGCTTAGTAGTGCTCCCGTGCTGCCTGCAGACACAAGAGCATCAGCTCTGCCTTCCTTTACAGCATACAAAGCTTTAACCATTGATGAGTCTTTCTTGCGTCTTATTGCCAAAACAGGCTTATCGTCATTTGTAATTATATCCGCAGCATCCATGAGCTCAATATTGTTGAAGTTTGATGTGTTTTTTTCTAATATTCTTTTAATTTCAATTTCTTTTCCTGATAGTATTATGCTTAGATTGTATTCATCTCTTGCTTGTATACTTCCTCTCACAACTGCCTCAGGCGCATTATCTCCGCCCATGGCATCAATTGCAATCTTCATATTCACCTCTATCATATGTACTTATGAAATAGTATATAGCAGTAATATTTGTTTTGCAATAAAAAAATAGTGCTCGGCACTATTTTTATAGCCTTTCTTTATTCAACAGCTACCACTTCTTTACCGTCATAATATCCGCATGCTGCACAAACTCTGTGAGCTAGCTTTTGCTCGTGACATTGTGGGCATTCTACAGTATTAGGAACAGTTAGCTTTGCATTGGCCGCTCTTCTTGAATCTCTTTTGGCTTTGGAAGTTTTTCTCTTAGGTACTGCCATTTTTACACCTCCTTATTTCAACAGGTCTTTCAACTTATCAAATCGTGGATCTGTTAAGTTTCTTTCGCATTGACATATTTCATTGTTTAAATTTACTCCGCAATAAGGGCATATGCCTTTACAATCATCATTGCACAATGATTTCATGGGCAGGGATAAATAAATCAACTGTTTGATTATTTCATCCATTCTTATCATTCCGTCTGTCACAACCATTTGAATTTCATCAGATTCCATATCTTCTTTCTGTACTATGTCAGCCTGGAATTTAGTTTCGATTCTTCTTTCAAACTCTTTTAAACACCTTGCACATTCATCGGCTAAAGTATATTCTATTTTGCCTGAAAATGTTACATTGTCATCAGTTTTGAATATTTCGCCGGTTAATAAAACATTTTTATCAAGATGTGTTTCTTCTAAAAATTCTTCATCATCTATAGCTAAATTCTCATTCACGATTAAAGACACATCATCAGATGATAAAAATTTTTTAATTTTAAGCATCATAATATCACCCTTTTTATTCGCAGAGTTTATTATATGAGAAAAGAAAATATTTGTCAAGGTTAATATTTTTGTCTTATTTAGCTGTCAGCTCCTTTGTATCCCTTGCAATCATCACTTCTTCATTTGTAGGAATGACAAATACTTTTACTTTAGAGCAGTCTTTTGATACTTCAGCTTCTTTTCCTCTGATGTTATTCTTTTCATCATCTATTTCTATACCAAGGAATTCTAACCCATCACATACTTGTTTTCTTGCAGGGGCTGAATTCTCACCAAGACCGGCAGTAAATACTAAATAATCCAATCCTCCCATTGCAGCTGCATATGAGCCTATATACTTTTTCACCGTATAGGCAAATTTATCTAATGCCAACTGAGCTCTCTTATTTCCTTTCTCTGCTTCCGCTTCAATATCTCTGAAGTCGCTTGAAACACCAGAAATACCCAAAACTCCGGATTTTTTATTCATTAAATTGTCAACCTCTTCAGCTGTCATAGCTTGTTTGCACATTAAAAATGTTACTATTGCAGGATCTATATCTCCGCATCTTGTTCCCATTACCAAGCCTTCAAGAGGAGTCATTCCCATACTTGTGTCAAAGGATTTTCCATCCTTGATTGCTGTTAAACTTGCTCCGTTTCCTAAGTGGCAGGTAATAATTTTAGTTCCTTCAAGGCTTTTACCTGTTAACTCCGCAACTTTTTGAGAAACATATTTATGTGATGTCCCGTGGAATCCGTATCTTCTTATTTTTAAATCATTATATAACTCATAGGGCAAAGGATAAATGAAAGATACAGGAGGCATCGTCTGATGAAATGCTGTATCGAATACTCCAACCATGGGCACGTCAGGCAATAATTCCTTGCATGCTTCAATACCTATGATGTTCGGAGGATTGTGAAGAGGTGCCAACCCTATACATTCCTTCATTGCTTCAATAACTTCATCGTCAATTAATACTGAAGATGCAAATTTTTCACCGCCGTGAACTACTCTGTGCCCTACAGCATCAATTTCGTCCAAAGAACTTACCGCTCCATACTTTGCATCAAGCAATGTTTTAAGTACAAGATTGATTGCATCCTTATGATTTTTTAATGTTTCTTCAATAATCAATTTGTCTAATCCTGTTTTTTCATGTTTTAATAAACTGCCTTCAATTCCAATCCTTTCAACTAAACCTTTGGCTAAAACAGTTTCACCATCCATATTTATTAATTGATACTTCAATGATGAACTGCCGCAGTTAATTACTAATACATTCATATTTATCCTCCATAGTTTGTTTAATTTATTATAAAATCCTTAGATTTTAAAGCAGCATTTAATTATTTTTTCAATTTTTTTGTTATTTAATACAAATATATCACAGTTTGATATTTCATAATTCCACAAGGTGTCATCATCGGCTATTTTAAGATACAAAAGTATCCCTTGAATTACGCCGTAATGAGTCGATATTAAGGAATTATCAGGTAGATTATCCATGAAATAAGAAACCCTTTTAATAATATCATCGTAACCTTCCCCTTTGGGAAATTTATATTTATGCTTGAATTCAATCCAGTTTTCTATTTCATCTGCATAGAGGTCAACTATTTCTTCCCATTTAAGATTCTCAAAAATACCAAAATTAACTTCAGTCAAACTCTTATCAATAATTATGTCCTTTTTATTGAAACCTATTTCGTCAGCTATTATTTCAGCTGTGTTCTTTGCTCTTTTTAAGGGACTGGAAAAAATTTTATGTATTTTTTCACCCTTTAATTTCCTTCCTGCCTTTGCTGCCTGCAAGGCACCTCTTTCAGTCAATTCAACATCTGTTATACCGCTGAATCTCTTGCTAATATTTGCTTCTGATTCTCCGTGACGAACTAAGTATATCATAACTACCCCTTTAAGAAAAGCACTGTTATCATAAATAATATTTGACTTATTTCTGCTACAGCCCCGCACGTATCCCCTGTCATGCCGCCTATTTTATCATCTATCAATGAGGATATGAAATATGAAAAAGCTATAGCAGCAAAGCATGCAGTGAATATTATTGTTCTGTACCATGAAAGCATTGAAAAAACAAACAATATAGTTAAATTTACAAGTAGAACCCTGATATTTATATTTTCAATAAATGCAGTTCCCATACCCTTTGTGTTCTTAGCGTATTTTTTATTCCAACAAGCAGCTATTGTGCTTGCTCGTCCTGCTATAGGCATCATAAAGACGGTTTCAATACTGCTTAAGGAAAACAGAACAAATTGAGAAAGTATAATTAATATCAATGCTATAACTCCAAAAGCTCCTATATGTGAATCGCTCATTATATCAAAAATTCTATCCCCTGTCCTGCCGGATAATAAACCGTCTGCAGTGTCTGAAGCACCGTCTAA
>JAAYPY010000174.1 GCA_012519555.1 Tissierellia bacterium
AAATCTAATGTAACGATTCCTCGTTTAACTTCAAGTGAATTGGGATTATACGTATCCTATGATCCGGACAAAGCCATTTATACCGATGCTTCACACTCTGCTTTTATTGATAAGGATGGAAGCAATGGGATAAAACTTTCTAAAGCTGTTTCTCCCTCTTGAATAAAACCGTTCTCTATTCCGATTTTGATTGCATAATCAACAAGGTCTTCATATTCTATCTTGCTTATCTTCCTGTTAAGCTCCGGGTATACCTTGTTCTTTTTTATCGGAGTATATTGATTCATTATGCTGATGTATATCTTGTTACCATAGGTCTCATGCAGGTATTTTATGATTCTTTTAGAGTCCTCAAGATATCCCGGCAAGGCCAGGTGCCTTACTATCACACCTTTTTGCATGATGCCCCTGCCATCAAATTTTGTTTCTTTTACTTGCCTTACCATTTCTTCCAGGGCTTTCGCCGCAACCCTAGAATAATCCTTGCAGTTGGAATACTTCTCTGCAGGCTCATCCGACATATACTTAAAATCAGGCAAGTAAATATCAATATATCCTTCAAGCAGCTTCAAGGTTTCTGCCTTCTCATACCCGCTGCTATTATATACAATGGGAATAATGAGGCCTTTTTTGCGTGAAATGTTTAAAGCCTCAATAATATGTGGGGCATAGTGGCCGGGTGTAACAAGATTGATATTATTGGCTCCCTTGGCCTGAAGCTCAAGAAAAATTTCTGCAAGTCTTTCTATTGAAATTATCTTTCCAGCCAAACCTCTTGATATACTGTAATTCTGACAATACACACAGCCCAGGGAGCAGCCGGAGAAAAATACCGTTCCGGAACCTTCTTCACCTGATATGCAAGGCTCCTCCCACATATGGAGGGCAGCCCTTGCCACCGCTAATTCACCGGATGCCTTGCAATATCCTTTTTTGCCGGCAGTTCTGTCAACATGACATTCTCTCGGACAAAGAGTACAGTCTTTTAAAATTGATAGATTCATTATAATCCTCATATAAATTTTTCTTATCCGCTGTCGTTCCACAAGGAGTAAGCTTCTCACCTATTCTATCATAAAGCTTACAGAAATTAAAGAATACTTAAATCTGGTTCTTATTACCTGTCAGTTATTACAGAGAAAGAACTATTCGATGATTTGGACAAAACAAGTTCCCTCGAATTCTCATTCAAGGGAATCAATTGGAAAAAATCCAGGATTAAAGCATGTCCTAAATGCGCTCTATAAATGTTTCGTATGTCACATTTACATTACCCTTTATCATGGCCCATACGGGGCATAATTTTCCCTCAGCAAGTTCCATGGCCTTTTTCATATCTTCATCGGTAACATCGGCTGAAGTTACTGAAATAGTAAATTTAATTTTTTCAAAACATAAGGGATGCTCTTCTCTTCTTTTGCCTTGGATTAGTATTTTGAAATCCTGTACATGTTTACCCATCCTTCTGAGCAAGGGCAATATTACTCCTCCGGCACAGGTGCCAAAGCTGATAAGAAACAACTCCAGAGGCAAAATACTTAAGCCATCACCGTATGGCGGCAAATAGTCAGTAATAATCTCTGGCTTACCTTCAACTGTAGATTTAAACTTGACACCTTCATTTAATAATTGAATTTTTGCTTCTAACAAATCACTCATAATAAAACCCCTTCCATTTGTAGTCTTTTACTGATTAGACTTCTCTTAAGGGGTTATGGTTACAGTATTCAAAGTGTTATCGACAACTTTTTTAGATTATTAATAAATTCCTCGTATGTATACTCATGTTTAACTTTATATAAGAACTCTATTTGCTTCATGACATTCATGTTCCTGAAATGTTCCGTCTCCAGTTCTTTATTCCGATAATTTATTCCTTCTTTCGGCAAGGGTAATCCCCTGTCTTTCATAAACTTGATCCATAAATAACATTTACAAGGTTTTGTCGGATCTATGAGATTACATCTGTATTCAAACATATCCTTAAGTTTCTCCCTGCCTCTATGCAATAGAACTTTTACATTTGCTTCAGAAATTTCAAGTACTTGTGCAATCTCTTTATTTTTTAATTCAAGGCAATTTTTCAAGAGGAAACATACTCTCATTTTTTGAGGAATACATCTTAGAAAACCTCTTAAGCATTTTTCTCTCATTTCTTCAATAATCAAGTTATCTTCCGGGTTTTTGGAATAATCAATACTGTCGAAAAGTTCTTTTTCTGTCATACCTGATTCTGCTGAAATTGAAACCACCGGCAGTTTTTTCCATATCTTTAAATAATCATAACTTTCATTCACGACTATCCGATACAGCCAAGTGGATATTTTCGAATCACCTCTGAAGGTCTTAGCATTCATATATGCTTTAACAAATACATTTTGCAAAACATCTTCAGTATCTTGAACATTCTCAGTCATACGATAAACCATGCCGAACAGTTTTTCATACTGCTCCTCAAAAATCAATGCTATTTCATCCTCTGTACTTCTTTTTTCACAATCAGTCATGATGTCTCCTATAAGTGCTTTTTCTTGCATTATTCATGCTCCACTTATCATTTGTATTATAATATCATTATTTTTCTCAATATTCTATATGAAATATAAAAAGGCGGCACCTCTACTGCCCCTTATATTACCGCCAGAGTAACCAATAAACTCTATGGTTTACATAAATATTATTATGTAAACCAAATTAATAATAAGATAAATGCCAAATATCAATGATAATTAAAAAAGGTTAACATAAAACAATTTATGTTAACCATATTTTACCAGATTTTAAAGCTATGCACTTTCGCCATTAAACTCCGGAATCCACCGGATATACAAGATCCCTTATATATACATCAAATGAAAGCTTATTTCAAGAGATTTAAGGTCTTAGTAATATTTTCAAAGCCTGTCCCGACTCCAACAGTTCAAATGCTTTATTATACTCTTCCATGGGCAGTATATGACTGATGCAACCGGATACGTCCATACCTGAATTAAGCAAACCGGTCATAACCTTCCAGGTATGATACATCTCACGTCCGGAAAGTCCATACAGGTTTACCCCCCGGTAAAATATCTCGGTAAAGTTAAGTGGAACATCATGATTAGGTAAACCTCCAATCACAATCTCCCCGCCCGGACGAATATATTTGGTAGCTGCCTGAATTCCTCCTATATTGCCGGAGAACTCCAATACAACATCTGGGCCGATACCTTCACATATGCGGCGCATTTCATCTACAATATTGCATTCGATGGGATTTAAAACGAGATCTGCTCCCATTTTATATGCCGCTTCCGCCCTGTAAGCGTTAGGTTCAACACAAATCACTTTACCGGCTCCAAGCCTTTTAGCCACCGTAGCTGCCATAAGGCCTATGGGACCGCAACCGGTTACTGCAACAATTTTACCTCCCAGATTCACCTTTGTTGCGGCATGAACTGCCACACCCAATGGCTCCAGCATTGCATTATTCTCTTCTGGAATATTCGGATTACAAACATAGGCATTTTCCGAAGGTATTTTTACATATTCAGCAAAACAGCCGTCTATATGAACACCAATAGCTTTTGTGTTAAGGCATAGGTTTTCTTTACCGTCCAAACATAAGGAACATCTGTGACATGCAATATGGCTCTCGGCTGACACCAATTGTCCAACTCTCTCTTCACTGACACCATTGCCAACCGCAACAATTTCTCCGCAGAATTCATGTCCAATAATAATTGGGGGATTCATACGTGTTGCGGCAAATTCCTCCCAATCTTTTATATGAATGTCGGTGCCGCAGATGGCTGCCAAATGAACCTTAATCAGTACCTCCCCAGCTCCCGGTACCGGAATTGGTTTTTCCCACATTTCTAAATTTCCGGGACCTGCCTTGGTTTTGACGATACATTTCATAGTTTGAACCATAATATCTCACACTCCTTAATATGTATCCGTTTGTATAATCTTACTGAAAAATTCTATTGCGCCCTTTATATCATTTTCATCAGGGTGTCCTTTTGCAATTCCGCCAATTAACTTAAAAGGTCCAAAAGTATCATAACCTCTGCAACCATAAGTTCCGATCAACCGGCAGGATTTATCTTCTATGATTTTTTTCATTCCTTTTGTATAATCACTTTTAGTACCATAGGTGAATATGAGAAATACTCGCTTATTGTTTGGCAGGTTGTTCCTGGCAAACTCAATAACTGCCCGGCTGAATTTACCGAAGTATATACCGGATGCAAAACCTATAATATCGTAATCGGATAAGTCTTCGTTTTTACATTCAACCACATTGATTAATTCCACATCCCCCGAATCCTTGATGGCATCCAAAAGTTTCTTTGTGTTACCGTGATGTTGGGAATAGTATGCAATTGCAACTTTCAAAAAAATACCTCCTGTTATGCTTCATTATTCAGTAAATTGCACTACTCATATTACTTTATTGTGACAGGTGCGTTGTCATAAAATAAGCTGACCATATTGCACAATTTTTAATATAGTCGGCTTATTTATATTTATTATTTAATTTTTATTCAATAACTGTTACTTCCCTTAAATTACTATATACAATTCCCATTTTACGTCAATTATTGATTTACAATATGTTAAAGTCTCATTAAAAGACCAACAGTGTCGTTTACTAATTAGTAATATATTTAACCCTAAAAACCTACTTATTTTGTCTTCCACCTATGCCCACAATCTGTACAAAACACTTCATATTTTCCCTTTTTACCTGCAAATCCAGCTAATACTCCTATACCTCCTGTTAATAATGCTCCTCCTACTGCCTTACCTACTGAAAACCCCTTTCTGTCATTACCTAATACTTGAATATTATGACCCTTACATTTAGGACATGTTAATGATGCCATATACATACCACCTTCCGCTTATGTGATGTTTAGTTTAGATTATTATAACATTCCCTTTCAGTTTTTTCTAACTTTTTACTGATATTATGACAACAATTTTATAAACATTATAACACAAAAATTACCAAATTTATATATATGATAAGAAAAAACACCCTATTCGGGTGCTTGTATTATCTATTTTTCTATCTGTTTAATTGTATCCTCTGTCAAGGTTTATCAGGAAGATTGCCTTAATCCTGATTGTTTATGAGATTCACTCTGATATGTTTTATCAAAAAGTCTTCCTCCGAAATTAAAAATATAAACACCTGCCAAGATGATTACCCCGCCGTATAGGGTGGAACGGTCCGGTACTTCTCCTGCTAATAAAAAGCCTAAAATGGTGGTTAAAAACGGGGTAATAAACATATAGTTGCTGACCTGGGATGTTTGCTTTGCCTTAGAAAATGCTGCAGCCCATGAAACGTATGCCAGAGCACCTGATCCAATGCCTAATACGACAAGATATATATACTGTATTGGAGGGGCGCCGGAAAGTTCTCGAAATGAGGCCGGCGCGAAGATTGCCAGCA
>JAAYPY010000175.1 GCA_012519555.1 Tissierellia bacterium
AACCAATTAAAAGTATATTATCAGCCTATTGTAAACCTTAAGACTTATGACATAATAGCAGCAGAAGCATTAATTAAGTGGGAGCATCCGGAGTGGGGAATGCTAGGTGCGGACGAATTTATACCTTTAGCAGAAGAATCAGGCGTAATAATAGAAATTGGAAAGTGGATGATAACTGAGGTATGTAGAAATTATAAAAAATGGATGGAAAACAAAAGACAGCCTATAAAAGTGTCTGTTAATTTTTCAAGCACTCAATTTATCGAAAGAAATTTTGCAGAAAATATAAAGATAATATTAGATGAATTTAAATTAGATCCACATTTTCTAATAATGGAAATAACGGAAGCTGTTTTAATAAATAAGGTTGAAAGGGTAATTGATAATATTAAAAAATTGCAATCTTATGGCATACAATTAGCACTTGATGATTTTGGTACAGGTTATTCAAGCTTAGCCTATTTAAACTCTTTAGATATTGATATTTTAAAAATAGATAAATCTTTTATAAAAAACATTTTTGAAAATAAAACAAATATAATAACTAAAACAATAATTAATATGGCAAAAGATCTTAATATAAAAATAGTAGCAGAGGGGATAGAAAAATGGGACCAATTAGCTTATTTGAAGGGACTAAATTGTTACTCTGGACAAGGGTATATATTTAATAAGCCTATGCCGTTAGAAAGTTTTGAGATAGAGTTGGATAGAGGAAAGTGTATACCATCACATACATATAGTACATCGGTAGTGAAATTTGAAGAAAGACGTCAGTTTTTCAGAATCAAGTTTCATCAAATGTTAGAAGCGGAAATGACTATAATAAATTTTAAAGGTAAAAATATTAATGTAGGCAACACTAAGGTATTAGTTAAAGACATAGGACCGGGAGGTTTATCCTTTATATCAAATATTAAGCTGCCTATTGATAATAACATTACCTTGTTATTTGCTTCTAACCTTATAAATACTGAAATTAAGGTATATGGACGTCCTTTAAGGATAGTTGAATATAATAATTTATATGAATACGGAGTTGAATTTGCAGTTGATGAAAATGAAAGAGCTGATTTGATTAAAATATTAAATCAAGTTCAAGTTAAAATGAGAAAAGATATTTTATTTTCTGAAGGCAGTTTTATTTCAGGCTCAGCAGAGCTATATTTTAGCTCATAAGAATTTTCACCCGGGATTCAATATGGCAAATAAGTATCTACTGCGGGAAATTTTCCCGTTTTTTTATATTTTAATGTTTTTTGAAAAAATATTTTTAAAATCATTTATTTGTGGTATAATTTATGCTATATATAAACGAGGGAAAATATGTATGAATTGATAAAAAACAATATTGAAGGTAAAAATTTAATAGTTGCCGGAGATAATATATTATTAGCTTTGTCCGGAGGACCTGATTCGGTGTTTTTATTTCACAATTTAAGAAAGCTTAGGGAGACTTTAAGCTTTAATTTGTATGCTTCTCATATCAACCATATGTACAGAGGCAAGGATGCCATGCATGATGAGGAGTTCGTAAGACAGCTCTGCCATAAATACGGCATAAGGCTTTTTGTCAAACAAAAAAACGCCTCAGAATATGCAAAGGAGCTTAAATGTACGGAAGAGGAAGCCGGAAGAGTTCTTAGATATGGTTTTTTCGAGGAAAACTTAAATGCCTTGGGGGGAGGCAAGGTTGCTCTTGCACATAATTTAAACGACCAGGCTGAAACAGTACTCCAGAGAATTATTAGAGGAACGGGAATTGATGGTTTAAGTGCAATGTCATTTCAAAAGGATAATTTAATAAGACCCATGCTGAATGTATCAAGGGATGAAATAATGAATTATCTTCATGAAAATAATTACGAATATTGTGTCGACATTACAAATACACAGGATATTTACGGAAGAAATAAAATAAGACTTAATTTAATTCCATATTTAGAGCAAAACTTCAATTCAAACATACAATCTACACTTTACAGAATGTCTGAAACAATGGAAAGAGACAAAAAAATTATTGAGAAATATGTTGAAAGGAAATTCGATGAGGTCCTTAGGGAAAGAAACGACCGGAGGATAGTATTAGCGCTGAATTCGCTGAAAACTTTTGATATTGGAGAGATCGGAAGAATTATCAGACGCGGAATCGGTGAATTGAAAGGAAATACGGTAAACATCGAAATGAAGCATATTGATAAGGCCATCAGTCTAATAAACTCAGGAAAAACCGGCAAAAGAATCAATTTGACTGAAGGCTTTACGATAGAAATAAGCTATGAAAACCTAATTATTAAAAAAACAGTTGAAAAAGCAATTGATTTTGAATATAATGTTGTTTTAAACAAGTCAAATTACATAAGGGAAATAGATAAAACATTATTTACAACTGTTTCGGACATTAAAGATATATCAGAAGTAAATATTGAGGACAAGGATGTAATAAGTGTTGATTATGATTTGATTAAAGGAAATTTGGTTGCACGAAACAGAAGAACCGGTGATTCAATGATACCCTGCGGCATGAAGGGAAATAAAAAGCTTAAAGATATTTTTATTGACTTGAAAATACCAAAAGAAGAAAGAGATTCAAGATTAATAATAGCAGATGAAGAAAATATTATATGGCTTGAGGGCTATAGAATTAATGATAAATATAAAGTGTCTGCTGCAACCAAAAAAATTCTGAACATTTCCATGAGGAGGCAATATGAACAAGGATATCAAGAAAATTCTAATTGAAGAAAAAGAGCTGCAGTCAAAGGTAGCTGAACTTGGTGCAAAAATAACGGCCGATTATGAAGGTAAGGATTTATTAATTGTTTGTGTATTAAAAGGTGCTGTAATTTTTGCAAGTGATTTAATAAGAGAAATAAAGCTGCCTTTGGATATTGATTTTATGGCAATTTCCAGCTATGGAGCCAATACAAAATCATCGGGAGTAGTAAGAATATTAAAAGACTTAAATATGGGGATTGAAGACAGACATGTGTTGATTGTAGAGGATATTATAGATTCAGGGCTTACATTAGCCTACTTGGTTGAAAACTTAAAGACCAGGCGCCCTGCGTCTGTTGAAATATGCACAATACTTGACAAAAAAGAAAGAAGAACCACAAATCTTGATATCAAATATACAGGATTTATTGTTCCTGATGAGTTTGTTGTGGGTTACGGCTTGGATTACGCTGAAAAGTATAGAAATTTGCCCTATATTGCCGTGTTGAAGGAAGAAATCTATCAAGATTAAAAATAAATATTAAATAATTGTATTGAGGGAATTTTTATGCTAAAATTATAGTATAGCAGTCTAAGACAAACAGGAGGTTTTAATTGAAAGGATTTATGAGAAGCATCGCTATGTACATTCTGATATTCGTAGTGATAATACTGCTGGTTCAGAGCATGGTAGAGCCGCCTAAACAAGTGGCCAGCATAAGCTATAGCGAGCTTGTAGTTGAAATAGAAAATAACAATGTAAAAACACTTACTTTTACCGAAAATGAGGTAGAAGGAGTGTTTAAAGATGGCAAGGAGTTTACTTCCTATGTACCTTCGCTATTTTATTTTTCCGGAGCATTTTATGACAATCATCTGGTTGAAAAGATAGAAGCTGGGGAAATAGAAGTAATCGGTGAGCCCGTACCTCCAACTCCGCTGTGGCTTCAAGCATTGCCTACAATCGGAATGTTAGTCTTATTGGGAGTGTTATGGTATGTATTCATGAAACAATCTCAAGGAGGCGGAACGGGCAAGGCAATGAGCTTCGGCAAGAGCAGGGCTCACATGGTAAAGGATGATGAAAAAAAGATTACATTTGCAGATGTGGCAGGATTAGATGAGGAAAAGGAAGAACTGAGCGAGATTGTGGATTTCCTTAAGAATCCTGCTAAGTTTGTCAAGCTTGGAGCGCGTATACCTAAAGGAGTACTTCTTGTTGGACCTCCCGGAACAGGAAAAACATATTTGTCAAAATCCGTTTCCGGCGAAGCCGGCGTGCCCTTTTTCAGTATAAGCGGTTCAGATTTTGTTGAAATGTTCGTAGGTGTAGGAGCATCCAGAGTTAGAGACTTATTTGACCAAGCAAAGAAAAATGCTCCCTGCATTATATTTATAGATGAAATAGATGCCGTAGGAAGAAGAAGAGGAGCGGGTCTTGGGGGAGGCAATGATGAAAGAGAACAAACATTGAACCAGCTATTGGTTGAAATGGACGGATTCTCAGGAAATGAAGGAATAATTATCATTGCAGCTACTAACAGACCTGATATTTTGGACCCTGCCTTGATGAGACCAGGAAGATTTGACAGACAAGTTCATGTTGGACTTCCGGATGTTAGAGCAAGAGAAGAAATATTGAAAATTCATGTTAGAAAGAAACCTTTAGCAGATGATGTGGATTTAGAGATTGTTGCAAAAAGAACTCCCGGATTTACACCTGCAGATTTGGAAAATGCAATGAATGAGGCTGCACTATTAACTGCAAGACAAAATAAAACAGTTATTACAATGGACATTATTGAAGAAGCAATAACAAAGGTGATTGCAGGACCTGAAAAAAGAAGCAAGGTTATCAGCGATAATGAAAAGAAGCTCACTGCTTATCATGAAGCAGGCCATGCAGTTGTAGCAAAGCTTTCATCAGCTAAGGACCCGGTTCATATGATTACAATAATTCCAAGAGGCGGAGCAGGAGGATTTACAATGTATCTTCCTGAAGAAGACAAATCATACAGGTCAAAAGCAGACATGGAAGAGTATATTGTGAGATTATTGGGCGGCAGGGTTGCAGAAAAATTAGCTCTTGATGATATATCAACAGGTGCTTCTAACGACATAGAAAGAGCAACCAAAATTGCAAGAGCAATGGTTACAACATACGGTATGAGTGATGAATTGGGACCTATGTCCTATGGAACAAGCGATGACGAAGTATTCTTGGGAAGGGATTTTAATAGAATAAGAAATTACAGTGAAGATGTGGCTGCTAAAATTGACAAGGAAATGAGAAGAATCATTGATACTGCTTATAATAAAACAGAAAAGCTCTTGAGCGAAAATATCGAAAAGCTTCATAATGTTGCTCAAGCTCTTCTTGAGAAGGAAACAATCTCCGGCAAAGAATTCGAAATACTCTTTGATGGAGGAAGCATAAGTTAAAGATGCTTGCGAACCATATATGCCAATATTTTGGTGAGTGAGTTGGAGTTGTCAATATTATAGGAACGGCATTATTAGGGGCGGTCAGATAGGGATTTATAATTCCTGAAAAATTCGGCATAGTCGTTGATATTAGGCTATGCCGTTTTTTCGTTTATTTTGGTAAGTCGATAGC
>JAAYPY010000176.1 GCA_012519555.1 Tissierellia bacterium
ACCTGTTTTATTTCTATATCTTCAACTGTGGTGACTTCCAGCAATGACTCTTTGTCATAGTCTTTAGTGAAATGATGCTTTACTTCCTCAATTATACTGTTTGCTTCATATTCAGAATCTACAATTCCTATTTTTTCTCCATTAACGTTTATTTGATATGCCATAATGGAATATATAATATTTGATTTAATCAATTCGTAAAGTTCATCTTCCCTAGGAATTTCTTTATCCTTTGCTTTTGAAGGAATTAAATCAAATTTACTCTCAATTTTTATTTCATGCTCTACTTTTTTTTCTAATTCTTTATTTAACTTCCTTAATGCTGCATCAAACAGCTCAGGGTCTCTTAACTTACACAGTTCTTTTCCCTCAGACATTAGTGTAAAACTATCGGTTGCATATACATTATTTTCGTGGGTTCTTAAATAATCAGAAACGTACATTACGTTTAATATAAGTGTTGTTATCAGTAATAAGGAGATTATTCCTTTGACTCGTTTCGTTAGCCGGAGAGGTTGTCTATGTTTTTTTTCATCTAATTGCAGGAATACTTTGGAATTTAAATTTCTATTAAACATGATAAATGGTAAATTTTTGGGTTTCATACGATTACTTCCTAGCTACATTATTTTACAAATATCACAAGAAAAATAGTGTTTTTCTTTTATATAAAAAAATGATATAATAAGGTTAATAAGTGTCCTTTAATATATCTTAAAACATTATATTCGATTTAATCCTAAAATGTCAACAATTTAATTAGAAAATGTTTTCACATTATTATAACAAGATTGTTACAATTATATTACAAAACTCATGTGGAATTATGTAAAAAAAAGGAGATGTTCATGTATTTTATTCTTCAAGAAATGCAAATTGATTTAGGAGATACCCCCATAGAAAATATTTTTATAAACGACTACATGCCTCAAGCTGACGGTACTTATGTGAAGGTATACCTGATGGGATACAAATGTGCCAAGGACAGACAGAGCTTCAACAATGAGATTCTTGCAAAAAATTTAAAGCTGCCTTTGACAGATGTATTAAATGCATGGAATTATTGGGAAAGCGAAGGTATAATTATTAAGCATGAAACTGATGATGAATACAACTATATTGTTGAATTTGTCAATCTTAAGCAATATTATGTGGATAATGTGTACAAGCATATACGAAATGTTAATAATAAGTATGTAGATAACGATAAGTTAATCTCTTCTGCTAAGAAGCCTGAAATAAAAACTATGATGGAAGAAATAGAAGATATGTTAGGGAGACCTCTGAAAATAAGTGAAAAGCAAAAAATAATCACCTGGCTAAACAAATATAAAATGTCTCCATATATTATGACACAAGCTTTCAGTTACTGTGTTAACAATAAAAAAGTAAAGAGATTCAATTATATAGAATCTGTTGTTTCCGCATGGTATGACGCAGGAGTGGTAGATATTGACACAATGGTTGAATACCTTGAAAAACGCAATGATAGGTTTTCTGCCTTCTCAAGAATAAGCAAAGCCTTAGGTTTTAACAGAACCCTTACTGAGGCTGAAATGAGAATAATTGATAAATGGATTGATGAATGGGATTTTTCTATGGAAATGATTTTAAAGTGTCTGGATAATTCAACAAAAATCAATAATCCAAATTTAAATTATTTCGATAAAATCCTGGGTGAGTGGCACAAAAACGGTTTTAAAACTATAGAAGACTTAAAATATGACAAGAAACCTGAAAAAATAAAAAAGGAAACTACAAAAACAAAAAACAAATTTCATAATTTTATCCAAAGCGATGATATTTCAGGAGATGATTTAGAGAAAATTGCAAGAGAAAGATTTGAAAAGAAGCTTAATAAGTTAGGTTTAGCAATTCCGGAGGAAGGAGACGGAGATGAATAAACAAATAATTGAAAATATTATGACTGATTATAACAAAAAACGGTTAAGAGCCTCTCATGATGCAGAGCTAAAAAGAGAAAAACTCTATGCAAAGCTACCTCGCCTGGCTGAAATTGACAAGGGGTTGAAATTATTCAGCATTAATTTATCCAAGGTTTTTTTATCCCGTCCTGAAGACTTTGATGCTCAAGTTAAAACATTGAGGCAGGAAATTGAAGAGTTGAAAAGGGAAAGAGAGACCATATATAAAAAGAACAATATTCCAAAGGATTATTTGGAAATTGAATATGAATGCACAAAGTGCGGCGATACCGGTTATACTAATGACGGAAAAAGGTGCAGTTGTTTTAACGCTCAGATAATAAACAATCTTTTTCAAATGTCTAATATGGTTAATATGCTTAGAAAAGAAAATTTTAATACATTTGATATCAATGTTTTCAGCAATGAAAACTATAAAAATGAAAAGCTTACACCAAGGCAGAATATGTACTCCATTTTGGGAATATGCGAGGATTTTTGCAATAACTTTCATACAAGCAATATGAATCTGCTGCTTTACGGAGGAACGGGATTGGGCAAAACTTTTATGTGCAACTGCATTGCCAATGAACTTTTAAACAGAGAAATCTCTGTTTTATACCAAACTTCCTTTTCCTTGTTTGAAACGGTCGAAAACCACAAATTTAACAAACTGAATGAAACTGAAGAAAACCGAATTAATTATAATATGATTTTTGATTGTGAGCTGCTTATTATTGATGACCTTGGAACGGAGGTGAGCAATTCATTTACCAATGCTGAACTTTTCAATATTATAAATGAAAGAATGATCACTGAGAAAAAAACAATAATCTCAACAAATTTATCCTTGGAGCAGATTAGAGATACTTATTCAGACAGAATTACATCCCGTATATTCAATAATTTTGTTCCCTTAAAATTTTACGGAAAGGACCTTCGTTTCAAATGAAATATAATATGATTTTCGGGCATAAAACTCCCGATACCGACAGCGTATGCTCTGCAATTACCTTGACTAATTTAAAAAATAAGCTTAATGAGCCTTCAAAAGCATATATTTTAGGAAATATTAACAAGGAAACAGCATTTGTTTTAAAATATTTCAATGTAAATGTGCCTGAAATATTAGATAATGTAAAAATACAAATAAAGGATTTGGATTACGAAAGAGTAAAGCCTTTTACCAAGCATAAGTCCGTACACTTTGCTTATTTTCACATGAATGAAAACAAACTGAGAACTCTTCCCATAGTTGATGAAGAGAACAATTTGTGCGGATTAATTACTATGAAAGATATTGCCATGAGTTTGATAAATACTGACCAGCATTATTTATTCACCTCCTATGACAATATAATTGAGACCCTCCTTGGAAGAACTATTTTGCGATTTGATGAAATAATCAAGGGTAATGTGATAGTTGCTGCTTTTGAGGAAAAAACACTGCGAAAGTCCGATATTTTAAATGAGAATACTATAGTTATCACCGGAGACAGATACGATATCATAGAATATGCCATTGAATCTAAAGTAAAGCTTATAATTGTTACGGGGGATTTGGAGGTAACCGATGAGCTTATTAAAATGGCTGCTCAAAATAAGGTTAATATAATAAGCACTGCTTACCAGACATATTATACCGCAAAGAATATATCTCTTGCTAAATACGTGGATGATATTATGAAAAAGAAGGATATTATGCTGTTTTCAGAGGAAGATTATCTAAATGACTGCAAAGAGGATATCGAACAGTCCAAGCATTCTAAATTCCCCATAATATCAAAGGATAAAAAGTATTTAGGGCTCCTTAGCAGAAGCCATTTAATTAACCCCAAGAGGAAAAATGTAATCTTGGTAGACCACAATGAAATGAATCAAAGTGCCGATGGTATTGAAGAAGCGGAAATATTGGAAGTTATAGACCATCATAAAATAGGTGATATTAAAACTTCAATTCCCATCAGTTTCAGAAACACACCTGTGGGAAGCACCAGTACCATAATTTTTCAAATGTACAGGGAAAACAATATAGAAATAACAAAAAATATGGCAGGGCTTATGCTGTCAGGAATAATTTCTGATACGCTGCTTTTCAAGTCTCCCACCACAACCGAAAGAGACAAGTATGCAGTAAATGAATTGTTAAAAATTGTTGACATAGATTTACATGAATATGCAATGGATATGTTCAGAGCCGGTACATCCTTGGAAGGTAAGACATTGGAAGAAATTATTTATCAGGATTTCAAAAAATTCAACTTGGTTTATAAGAATGTGGGTATATCCCAGGTATTCACTTTGGATATTAATGAAATAATGAACAGAAAGGAAGAGTTTATTAAGCTTATCGATGATATTACCTATGATAAATATTACTTAATAATCATGGCTGTAACCGACATTGTTAATGAAGGCTCTTATATTTTTTATACTTCATCAAGGGAAAAACTGATGAGGATTGTTTTCGAAGAAGATGTCCATCAAGGTGTTTATATAGATAAATGTGTTTCAAGAAAGAAACAAATAGTTCCAAGAGTAATTAATGCCCTGAATCAATTAAAATAAAAAAAGGGGTTGACAAAGTAATAAGCTCTTGTATATAATGTGAAAAAGTTAGTTTAGGCTTTGACGGAGACAAAAGTATCTTGCAAATAACTTCAGAGAGCCGATGGTTGGTGAAAATCGGTGTTATGAGATATAATGATCACTCCTGAGCTTCCAAGTCGAATTAAGTAGACGAGGACGTATTTCTGCGTTATAAGAATAGAGTTCAAAAAACTTATAGTTTTTTCGACTTGAATGAGGCGATATTTTTTTATCGTGAATTAGGGTGGTACCGCGAAAGACCTTTCGTCCCTATATACATCTATATGTATATAGAGACGAAAGGTCTTTTTATTTTCATTCAAGTTGAAACCCAAAAAATAATAGGAGGTTAACATGTGCAGGACAATAAGTTTTAAGGTATCTAAGGGAATGGATTCCGCAGTGAGAGTTTTAACTACATTAAGAAGAAAACAGTTTGATGTAAAGGAATTCAGCATGTCAGCATTGGATGAAAATAATTTGGTTTTTAAGGTTACCTTAGAAGATGAAAAAAGAAACAGCTTTGACAGAGCAATTCTTCAAATGCAAAAGCTTGTTGATGTTTATGATGTATCGGAGTATTTGTAATAACAATTCATAAAATTGAGTTGAATAATAAAATTATATATTTTGGAGGAAAATGAAATGGGAAGAATGTATTATGATAAAGATGCGGATTTAAAGGTATTGGATGGAAAAACAGTGGCAATTGTGGGTTACGGGAGCCAAGGACATGCCCATGCTTTAAATCTTAAGGAAAGCGGAGTAAATGTTGTTGTAGGTCTTAAGGAAGGAAGCAAATCAAAAGTGAAAGCAGAGTCTCACGGACTTACTGTAAAAACTGTTGAAGAAGCAACTAAGGAAGCAAATGTGATAATGGTTCTGGCACCGGATACCGTGCAGAAAAAAATATATGAAGAATCTATAGCACCAAATTTGGAAGAGGGAGATGCCTTGGCATTCGCACATGGATTTAATATTCATTTCTATCAAATTGTCCCCCCAAAAAATGTCGATGTATTTATGGTGGCTCCCAAGGGGCCCGGGCATTTGGTAAGAAGAACATATGTGGAAGGAATGGGGGTACCCAATGTATTCGCGGTACACCAAGATTATACCGGAAAATGCAAGGAATTAACACTTGCCTATGCAAAGGCAATCGGAGGAACAAGAGCCGGCGTTATTGAAACAACATTTAAAGAAGAGACCGAAACGGACTTATTTGGCGAGCAGGCTGTTTTATGCGGCGGTATTACCGAGCTTATAAAAGCTGGTTTCGATACACTGACAGAAGCAGGATATCAGCCGGAAATTGCATATTTTGAATGTCTTCATGAAATGAAACTCATTGTTGATTTGATATATGAAGGCGGGTTTGAAAATATGAGATATTCGGTAAGTGATACAGCTGAATATGGGGATTATGCGGTAGGAAGAAGAATTATTAATGAAGATACACGAAAGGAAATGAAAAGAGTGTTAACTGAAATACAGGACGGTACATTTGCAACGAATTGGATTTTAGAAAATCAGGCAGGAAGACCCAAGTTCAACTTGATGAAAAATATGGAGCTTATGCATCCAATAATTGAAACAGGAAAGAAATTAAGGTCAATGATGTCATGGATAAATAAACCCGCAGAGGGACGAGAATAAATAAAGGAATGGTGTAGACATGAAATTATCAGGCTCACAAATAATATTACAAGTTTTAAAGGAAAAGGGTATTGACACCTTGTTCGGATACCCCGGAGGAGCTGTTATACCTTTCTTTGATGCTCTTTATGATGAGCTGGATTATTTCAAGGTATACAGACCAGCTCATGAACAAAACGGTGTTCATGCAGCTGACGGATATGCAAGAAGCACCGGAAAATTAGGAGTATTCATTGCAACCTCAGGACCCGGTGCAACAAATACAATAACAGGTATTGCCAATGCATATATGGACTCTGTACCTTTGCTGGTAATATGCGGTCAAGTTGCAAATACATTAATCGGAAAGGATTCATTCCAGGAAGTTGATATAACCGGAATGACACTTTCTGTAACAAAACACAGCTACATGGTAAGAAATATAGAAGATTTGGAGGATGCCGTAAATGAAGCTGTGGAAGTGGCCATGGAAGGGAGACCGGGACCTGTATTAGTGGATGTTCCAAAGGATGTGTTTTTAGCGTCTTATGAATACAAGGGAAAGAGAGAAACACATGAAGTAAAAAATATAGTACCCGATGATTACAGACTAAATATGGCAGCTGAACTGATAAATAACGCAAAGAGACCGGTTATATATGCCGGCGGAGGGGTGAGGATATCCAAAAATGATTCATTATTGGTGGAATTTGCGGAGAAAACAGGAATTCCCGTGTGCAACAGCTTCATGGGATTAGGCACAATTCCAAGAAACAATAAATTATCGCTTGGATTTGTAGGCATGCACGGCTCCATGGAAACAAACACTGCTGTTACAAATTGTGATTTGCTGATTGCTATAGGAGCAAGATTCAGCGACAGGGTAATAGGAAGTCCCGATAAGTTTGCTCCTAAGGCTAAAAAAATCCATATTGACATTGATTCGACGGAAATTGATAAGAATACCTATGATACTATTCCCCTTCTTGGAAATATGAAGGAAATATTGATAAAGCTTTTGGATAAGACCGAGAAAAAGGACAGAAGTGCCTGGCTTGAAGAGATAATGTCTAAGAAGCTGAAAAAGGATATTGAAGGACAATTTGTCCCTGAAAATATTTTAAAAGAAATGAACAAGCACTACAAGAAAAACACAATAGTTGCAACAGATGTAGGTCAGCATCAAATGTGGACAGGGCAATTTTGGCAGTTTAACAAATCCAACGAATTCCTCACTTCCGGAGGATTGGGAACAATGGGCTATGGAATCGGTGCGGCTATAGGTGCTCAGATTGGAAACCCCAACAAGAAAACCATCCTTGTAACCGGTGACGGAAGCTTTAGAATGAATTGCCAGGAAATGGTAACTATTGCAAAATATAAGCTGCCCTTAAAAATATTGATGTTTAACAACAATTCATTGGGTATGGTAAGGCAGTGGCAGAGAATGTTCAGCAATGCACGATATTCGGAAACAGACAATTATGACGATGTGGATTATCAAATGCTGAGTGCCGCATATGGTATTAGAGCATATAAGGCTTCTTCAATGGATGAGTTAGAAAAGATATTAAATGAAACAGATAATTTAAACGAACCGATTTTCTTAGAATGCAAAATTGACCAAGATTGCAGTGTTTATCCCATAGTACCGCCGGGAAGACCTTTGGATGAACTGCTGATAACAGGGTAAGCATAACATTAAAGGACATTTCTTTAAGGCACTCAAATTCTCCTTAAAGAATGTCCTCCTCCATTTAACATTTTTCGCATATTGTAGGATGCATTTACAAACACTATTGATAAAATCATAATGATAGCAGCCGCCCTGATATTATAGGGTATAGCATATAAGAATAATTCCATTACGGGATGCAGGTAGTTTACCAATAAAAGTGCCACAATTCCCCAAAGCAATGAAAACTCAAGACAAATATAGGAATGCAGATTAAAAGGATATTGACTGTAATCCCACAATTTACAATGAAATACCCTGTCAAGCACCCTTCCGGTAATATATTCGAGCAGTGTTACCGCAGCAATACTTCCTAGAGTTGCGCCAATAAGTGCGTACAGTGGATTGTGTAATGTCAATTCGCACAAGTTAAAAATTTCTATTATTAAAACCCCGCATATTCCATATAAGGGGCAAAATCCTTTGGTAAGAAATCCCCTGCTTATATAAAGCTTTCTGTTTGCAAAACTTCTGAAGACAGTTTCAAGCAAGAACCCCAAAAAACCGTAAATTAAGAAAAATAGCAAAAAATTCATTGTATCATAATGCATATTTTCACTCCTCTTTATGTATTCTTTGGAGTAAATTAAGAAATATGCCATGACACAAGTGCCAATTTATGTTTTGTATTATGTAATTTTCAACTATTGTATAATTTATCTAAATATATTTAGATATTTTTGTGATAACAACCGCGACCCCCTTGTTAAATATAGTTTTTTTAAATTAAGTGAATGTAATTTAATGCTTTTAGATATAATTAATCCCATGAAATACAAGAGTGACAATATTATTATCGAAGAAATCAAAGCTATGATATGATTGGAGGTCTGCTCAAACAATAAGAATGAATATTTGGATAGAAGTCCCGCAATTATTGCAGCTGTAATAGGTTTAATAATCCAATTTGAAATATCAAAAACAATGCTCGATACCTGCAACAATCTAAACAAATATAAAATTGTATTAAGTATTGTAGTTATAAACAGGGCAAACAAATATGCATTGAATCCGTAAACAGGTACAAATACATATATGATGGAAATTTTTAGCATGGATTCAATAATATTAACTAAAAAGGAGCTTATCTGCTCACCAAGAGCATTAAGCATGGAAGATATAACCATATTCAAATACATGAAGGGACATACATATGATATTAATTTTATCATGAGACCTACCTGGTGGTCCCTGTAAACAGCCATAGCTATTTTATCTGGAAAAGAAACAAATACTGCAACAACCCATATTCCTGAAATAGCTGTAAAATGTATCACTTGGGACAAGGTCCTTGAAACACTTTTTTCATTAGCAAGTGCATTCTCCCCTGCCACTGCAGGAATTAACAAGGATGACAGAGATGTCAATATAGAAGAAGGAAAGAACAATAAGGGCAGTACCATTCCCTTAATCATTCCATAGAGACTTATGGCTGTTTCAGAAGGTAAACCGTACAGCAAAAGCCTTGCCGGAATCAGTGTGTTTTCTACTGTCCTAAGTATTGAATTCATATATGATGCAGCAGAAAGTGGAAGAGAAATACCTAAAATTTTAAAAATCATGTTATCAGCCTTTTTCTGTATCTTAGCCAAATGGGGCTTTTTATCAAATATGTAGAAAAACCAAACCAAAAATAAAGCAAATATTTCTTCTGCCGTCATTCCGATTGCTATGGCAGCACAAGCATATTCCAATCCTTTCGGAAGGAAAGTATCCATCAAATAAATTATGAGAAGTATTCTTACAAATTGCTCAGTAATTTGAATAATTGACGGTTGAGTGACTTTACCCAAGGCATAAAAATACCCCTTGTAGCAGTTTGAAATTGCCATTATGGGAAGACTTGGAGCCAAGTACATCAAAGCCAAGACTGTCCTGTCATCATTTAATATATTTGTACCTATGTAATCAGCAAAATAATATAGAACCGCACCTGCCGCAAAACCTGTTATAATGGAAATACATATGGATTGGTGAAGAACTTTTTTAGCGTTTGAATAGTTACCCAAAGCAGTCTCTTCTGACATAAGCTTTGAAATAGCAACCCTTATCCCTGATGTTGCAAAAGTTATCATGAGAAAATAAAAGGAAAGAACTAATTGATACAAACCTATTCCTTCCGAGCCTATGGTGTTGGCTAAATAAATCCTGAAAAACATACCCACAAAGCGTACAGATGTAGTGGCTATGGTCAATATCAAGGTACCAATTATAATTTTTTCCTTTTTCATTCCCCACCTCAAAAAATTTTACTAATATAACTATATGCCGGATATTTGGATTTATTTTAAGCAAAAATACAATAAAAAAGCAATGGAAGAACCATTGCAAATTTTGATCAAAACCCTTCATATCATCCTAAGAATTATTCGTGGCCGAAACCGTGAGCGGATATTTTTATTATTTTTTGCCTAGTATAGATACTTAGCTTATGCTTTGAATAACATTAAGGGGTTTTTAGTGCCAACATTTCCTTGTGAATTTTCTCTAATTCAAGGGGAATATCAATATGCTGCGGACATTTTTGCATACATTCCAAGCATTTTTGACAATTTCCGCCCTGCCTTTTTTCGCTCATGAATGTAAAATAATTACGTTTTGCCATATCTTTGTTTTCAGATCTTTTGTAATCATTGTAGATTCCAAAAACCCCGGGTATGTCCACTCCATACTCACAGTCCATGCAGTAGCGGCAACCTGTGCAGGGAATGGGGTTAATCTCTCTTAAATCTTCAATCACTTCATCAATAACCTTCTGCTCTTCATCGGTTATGGGCTCAATATCGGTAAAGGTATCTATATTGTCCTTAAGCTGCTCCATGGTTGACATTCCGCTTAAAATCAAAGCTACATTAGGAAGTGATGCAACCCATCTCAGTGCCCATGATGCAATGCTTTTGTCCGGATGAAAATCTGTAAAACGCTTCATTGCATGAGGTGCAAAGGAAGCTAAAAATCCGCCTCTTACAGGTTCCATAACAAAGCATGGTATGTTTAAGTTTTCCAAGGTTTCATACAAACTTTTGGCGTCATTTTCCACCCAGTCCCAATAATTAATCTGGAGCTGAATGAAGTCCCATTTATGGGCAGCAGCAAATTTTTGCAACACTTCATTATTGTCATGGAATGAAAAACCTATATATTTAATTTTTCCTTCCATTTTCTTTTTGAGTATAAAATCATACAAATTAAACTTTTCAACTGTTTCAATGGACTCCTTGTGCAAAGAATGAAGAAGATAAAAATCAAAATATTTCGTATTGCATTTTCTTAGCTGCTCATTAAAGAGTTTTTCAGCATCCCCTTCTTCTTTCACCTTCCATACAGGAAGTTTGCTTGTTAAAAAGTAACTTTCTCTTTTATACTCTGTCAAAACTTTTCCTAAAAATGTTTCTGATTCCCCACCGTGATAATTGTAAGCAGTATCAAAATAATTAATGCCGTTTTCGTAAGCGTAATTAATCAGCTTCCTAGCATATTCAAAATCAATTTTATCATCCTTAACCGGGAAGCGCATGCAGCCATAGCCTAATCTTGGTAAGCTTAAACCTAATTTTTCAATAAACTTTCTATCCATAATAACCGCCCTTTAATATTATATTTTAGTATAAAAGTCAATAATTAAGCAAAAAGTAATACTAATACAATTATAACACTAGAAAAAGAACATTCAAGTATTGTGTTTTTTCTCTTGACATTGAAAGACACATAGTTTATTATAGAAGCAGGCACCCCCCCGGGGTGTAGTATTAAAAGAGGTGAAATAATGAAAGCAGATAAAGAGTTAATTAATAGATTATTAAAAACTGCAGCGGGACAAATCGAAGGTATTTCCAAGATGGTTGATGAGGACAGGTATTGCGTGGATATTTCAAATCAAATATTGGCAGCTCAGTCAATACTCAAAAAGGCTAACAATGAAATTCTGAAGGCACATTTGCATATGTGTGTAAAGGAAGCTTTTAATGAAGGAAATGAAGATGAAAAAATTGATGAAATTATTTCAATAATAAACAAGGTCTCTAAATAAAAGGAGTGACACTGATGAAAACACAAAAATTCGACGTAACAGGCATGACTTGCTCTGCATGTTCTGCAAGAATTGAAAAAAACATAAACAAAACCGACGGAGTTATAGAAGCAAATGTGAATTTGCTCACTAACAGCATGACTGTAAAGTATGATGAATCTGTATTAAGAGATAGTGATATAATAAAGGTTGTCGTAGACACCGGATATGGAGCTTCTCCTGCACTTGAAAAAAAAACAGAAGTAAAATCAGATAAAAAAGATGATAAATCAGAAATCAAAGAAATGAAAAAAAGGGTGATTATATCCTTGATTTTTGCTGCACCCTTATTTTATATTTCGATGGGGCACATGCTTAACTGGCCCCTGCCGGGAATATTTCACGGGGCAGAAAATGCCTTGATTTTTGCATTTACTCAATTTTTACTCTGCCTTCCCGTAATGATTGTTAACAACAAATATTACAAGGTTGGATTTAAAACCTTATTCAAGGGCTCACCCAACATGGATTCCTTGATTGCCATAGGTACATCGGCAGCTGCGGCTTACGGGGTTTATGCCATTTATAAAATAGGCTACGGACTTGGCCATATGAATATGGACTTGGTTATGCAGTTTTCAATGGATTTATATTTTGAATCTGCTGCTGTTGTTTTAGCCTTGATAACCTTAGGCAAATTTTTGGAAGCAAGGGCAAAGGGCAAAACTTCCGATGCTATAAAAAAACTCATTGATTTATCCCCAAAGACTGCCTTGGTTGAAAGAAACGGAATTGAAAGAGAAATCCCTGTTGAAGATGTTTTAAAGGGAGATATTGTAATTGTTAAGCCGGGACAATCAATACCAGTTGACGGTACAATTGTATTCGGGTCTTCTTCAATAGATGAATCCATGCTTACAGGTGAAAGCATGCCTGTTGAAAAGAAGGTTGGAGACAAGGTAGTAGGTGCTAGCATTAATAAATCCGGCTTCTTTAAATTTGAAGCAGAGAAGGTTGGAGATGACACTACCTTATCTCAAATAATTAAGTTAGTTGAGGAAGCAAGCTCTTCAAAGGCACCAATTTCAAAGATGGCTGATAAGATAAGCGGTATCTTTGTGCCGATTGTAATTGTCATAGCTGTGGTTGCAACTCTTGTATGGTTGATTTTGGGAGCGGATTTCGAGTTTGCTCTTTCTATAGGAATAGCAGTCTTGGTTATTTCTTGTCCTTGTGCCTTGGGGCTCGCAACACCAACTGCAATAATGGTTGGTACCGGAAAGAGTGCTGAAAACGGAATTCTTATTAAGTCTGCTGAAGCATTGGAAGTAGCTCATCATGTAGAGACTGTGGTAATGGACAAAACAGGTACTATAACAGAAGGAAAACCAAGAGTAACAGACCTTGTTGCTGATGGAATTGATGAAAAAGAAATGCTGAGAATAGCAGCATCTGCAGAAAAAGGCTCAGAGCATCCTTTGGCTGATGCCATAGTTGAAGAGGCAAAGGAATTAAATTTAGAGCTGTATGATGTAGAAAATTTTGAAGCAATTCCCGGTCAAGGCTTAAAGGCTAAGGTTAAGGGTAAAAAGTATTATCTTGGCAACTTACGTTTGATAAATGAGCAAAAAATTAATATTAAGAATTTTGAAGAAATAAGCACAAAATATGCGGATGAGGGGAAAACCCCCTTATATTTTGCAGATGAAAACAATGTGTTAGGTATAATATCAGTGGCCGATATTGTTAAACCTAGCAGTGGGCTGGCAATTAAAGAATTTGAAGCAATGGGTATTGAGGTTGTAATGCTTACGGGAGACAACAAGAAAACTGCTGAAGCAATAAGAAGACAGTTGGGTATTACACGGGCTGTTGCTGAAGTACTGCCGCAGGATAAGGAAAGAGAGATAAGGAAAATTCAGGAACAGGGCAGAAAGGTTGCTATGATTGGCGATGGTATAAATGATGCTCCGGCACTTGCCAGAGCTGATGTGGGAATCGCCATAGGAGCAGGAACGGACGTTGCCATAGAATCAGCGGACATTGTGCTTATAAGAAGTGATTTGTTAGATGCTGTTACTGCTGTTCAATTAAGCAAGGCAACTATTAAAAATATAAAACAAAATTTATTCTGGGCCTTTATTTACAATACAATAGGGATACCTTTGGCAGCAGGAGTATTTTACGGCTTATTAGGCTGGAAGCTTAATCCTATGTTTGCGGGAGCTGCCATGAGTTTAAGCTCGGTTTCCGTTGTATCTAATGCACTGAGATTGAAATTCTTCAAACCTAAAAGATATGCCAATGACACCGTGGTATATTATGGCAAGGCGGCTGAAAACCATGTAAATAAAGCAGGGGAAAAAGGCAATAAAGAAAACAAAGAGAATATTTGTATAGAGGAAGATAAAGTAAACAATGATAGAATTTGTAATATTGATGATAAAGAAAATATAGAAGGAAAAGGAGAATATAATATGAAAAAAATATTGAAGGTTGAAGGAATGAGCTGCGGACATTGCAAGGCAGCTGTAGAAAAGGCCCTTAAAGCTGTGGATGGAGTAGAAGATGCAGTAGTTAATTTAGACGAAAAGACAGCAGAAGTAAGGCTTAAAAAGGAAATACCAAACGATGTTTTAGAAAAGGCTGTAACAGATGCAGGATATGAAGTAGTTTAAAACCCGAGAATCCTCGGGTTTTTTAATTAGTGTAATTAGTTTTATTATATGATATAATTTTGATATATTTTTCAAAGGGGTAGAAAATGAAAAAAAGATGGTTAATTCTTTTCTTGATACCTATTTCATTTATCATTACTTTTATAGTAAAAAGCAAGACTGATTATGCAGAATATTATGCTCTTAACATTTACCCGTTTTTTGTGAATACTATAGGTTTTTTACCATTGAAGATCAGGTTTTCGGCAGCTGAATTAATAATTATTTTTTTGATAGTTGCAATAATAATACTGACAGGTGGAGCCATAATAAAAAGCATAAAGGACAAAACATGGGAGCATATAAAAAAATATATTTTTATGCTTGTTTCGTTTATTTCAGTGATGTATTTTTTGTTTGTTTTATTTTGCGGAATAAACTATTACAGATATGAATTTACCCGCTACAGCAACTTAGAGCTCAGAAAATCTTCAAAGCAAGAATTGATTGAGCTTTGTGAATTGCTTATTGATGATGCAAATGAATACAGGGCAAAGTTAAACACTCATGAAGGCACTGCAAAGCTGTTCGACAGCACTTATTACAGTACTGCAAAGAGAGCCGGAAATTCAATGGATAAACTAGCCGAAGAATATAAAATATTAAGGGGAAATTTTTCACTACCCAAGCCTGTGAGGCAGTCAAAGATAATGTCTTATTTTAATATTACAGGAGTCTTTTTCCCCTATACTTTTGAAGCTAATGTGAATGTTCATATACCTCCCTATCAGATTCCTTCGGTCATGCTTCATGAATTAGTACATTTAAGAGGATTTATGAGGGAAGATGAAGCAAATTTTATAGCCTATTTGGCAAGCATTAAATCCGGATATGAAGATTTCTATTACAGCGGCACCATGTCCGCCTTGATACATTCAATGAATGCTCTTTATTCAACAGATTGCGGTGAGTTTGTCAGACTGTATAATTTATATTCCGACGATGTAAAAAAAGATATAGAATTTTCAAGAAGCTACTGGAAAGAGTTTGATACAAAGATTGCAGATGCAGCCAACAAGGTAAATGACATTTATTTAAAGGCGAACAATCAAGATGACGGAGTAAGAAGCTACGGAAGAATGGTGGATCTACTTTTGGCATATTACAGGAAAGAGGCATAATTAAACATCTTTGGGATAAACTAAAAAAAACCATCGATGAAAGGAGATGCCATGGCAGAAATTAAGTGCACCGTAACAAATTGTTACTTTAATAAAAGATTAGGTTGCACAGCCCCATCCTTGACAGTTAACGGAAGACACGCAGATGAAAGCCGTTCAACCAGCTGTCATACCTTTATTGAGCAAAAGCCCGGATTAAGAAGCTCAGTTGATGAACCCAAAAGTAACACAGATATTATGTGTGCAGCCGTGAAGTGTGTTTATAATGAATCCGAGCGCTGCGAAGCAGATGACATTATAGTTAACGGGAAGAATGCAAGTGTTCCGGAAGAAACGTGCTGCAGTACATTCAAGAGTCAGGAAAGAGGAAGAGGACACACTGAATGAGGTGTGGGGATAAGAGGAATATCCCTTGCTTACAATGTCCCAAAAGGATGGCAGAGCAAGCCATCTTTTTTTGTGTATGTTTATTATTAAAATAAGATGGTATAATTAGGAACAAGACGTTATTTAAATACGTCTAATAAACAGAGAGGTGAGAATGAATGAAAAAAACTTATAAAATTATTTTATTAAGCTTAATTTTAATTTTATGTTTTACTGTTACGGCTTTTGCTCAGGACGTCATAAAAGTTTATGTAGATAATGAAAGAGTGGATTTTGATGTTGCTCCCTTCATAGAGAAGGGCAGGACCCTGATACCCTTAAGAGGTGTTTTTGAAAAGTTGGGAGCTAAGGTAGATTGGAACAAAAACCTTTTGGAAGTGGTTATTAAGGATGAAAACAATGAAATAGAAATGATTTTAGGCAAGGACAAGGTAATGGTTAACGGTATAATCAAGGACATTGATGTACCGACAAAGATGATAAACAGCAGGACCTTTGCTCCTCTTAGATTTGTAGCCGAAAACTTAGGACACACAGTTAGATGGGAGGAAAGCACAAACTCCATATATATAACCAAGAATGACACTTTTCCTGTTGAAAAAGGTATCTCAATTGTAGGAACAAGGGAAAACTTAATTGCTTTATTAGAGTACAATTCAAAACTCCACAATTATATTTGGATGGGAAGAGCAAGGGTTGCCGATATTGCAGAAGACTCAGCAGTTGAAGCCCCGGCTGCCCAAGCCCCCCAGGCAGAATCCTCCGGAGTTTCAAACATGGACAAATCAGATACAAATGTTCAAGTTGAAGGTGTTCAGGAAGGGGATATCATAAAAAATGACGGAAAATACATATACATCAACACAAATAAGGGATTAAAAATAATTGATTCAAGCCCTCAGGCTCCGGAAATTGTTAATACAATCGCTATACCGGAAAATACAAGTATAAGTGAAATTTTTTCGTCGGGAAATAAATTGATTGTCATCGGTCAGAACAACTATTTCTACATTATGGATAAGCCTTCAAGGGACAGCATGGGGGTGATTGAACCCTCCATAATGCCTCCAAGATATTATGAAGACAGAACCAATGTATTGATTTATAATATTGAAAATATCAATAAACCGATACTTGAGAGAGAATACCTTTTTGACGGCAACTATCTATCCGGAAGGGTTATTGATGACAGTTTTTATTTAATTAACAATAAATATCTCAATTTAGGATACAGATACTATGATAACTATGATATTGATATATCTCTTCCCTATTATACTGATGTGCTCAATAATGAGAGAAATGAATTTGGATATGATGAAATCAAATATTTCCCCAATTATATAGATACCAGATATATGTACACCATAGGAATTGACTTGTCCGATACATCATCAAGACCGGATGTGGATGTCTACTTAGGAGGTACGGATACAATTTATGTTTCAAAGGAAAATTTGTATGCAGCAGTTACTGACTATTCATATGACTACAGAACTAGCCGATTGGAGGAATTTAGCCCTGAGTATTCAACAAGTACGGTAATTTATAAATTTGAATTAAATAAGGGTAAAATAGGTAAAGCTGTCCAAGGTGAAGTTCCGGGAACAATAATTAATCAATTTTCGATGGATGAACATAAGGATACCTTCAGAATTGCAACAACCACCGGTGATATGTGGAGGAATACATCCAAAAACAATGTATATATTTTGGATGAAAATTTAAAAGTATTAGGAAAATTAGAAGGTTTAGCTGAAGGAGAAAGAATCTACAGTACACGCTTTGCCGGAGACAGGGTGTATATGGTAACATTCAGACAGGTTGACCCCTTGTTTGTAATTGACACATCAAACCCAAGAGCTCCTGAATTAAAAGGAATGCTAAAAATTCCGGGATACAGTACATATCTTCATATGGTTGATGAAGACCATATTTTAGGCTTCGGGTATGATACAGAAGAAAGTCAATGGGGAGGAACTGTAACAGGCGGCTTAAAAATTTCCATGTTTGATGTTTCAAATGTGAATAAACCCAAGGAAACATTTATGGAAGTAATAGGTAGGGCGGGAACTTATTCAGAGCTTTTGTATAACCACAAAGCATTGATGTTCTCTTTAGATAAAGGATTAATGGCATTTCCCCTAAGCAGGGCAGCAGAAAATTACAAAAGTGATTTTAATGGGGCATATGTATATAATGTTTCTCATGACAGCATAAGTTTAAGAAATACAATCACTCACAAGGAGTCAGAATTTGAATCCTACGGAGATAATATTAAAAGAATAATCTATATAGGTGATTATTTATACACATTCTCCGAAAACAAAATGCAAATCCACAGTATAAATACAAATAGCAAGGTAAATGAGCTCCTGATAAAGTAAAGACAAGAATATTTTGAGCGCTTAGCGCTCATTTTTATTTTATTGATAATAGGTCTAAAATCTGCTAACATATTATTGTAGAAAAATGATTAATGGTGTCTACCAATAGGGGGAACTAATGAAAAAGTCTAATTTTTTTGCATTTATATCAAGAATGAAATATATTGACCGCTGGGGTTTAATGAGAAACATTAATAAGGAAAATGTATCCGAACACAGTTTGGATGTTGCTGTTCTTGCTCACGCCTTAGCTGTTATACAAAAAAAACGATTGAACATGGACGTCAATCCCGAAAAAACAGCTCTTTATGCAATTTATCACGATGCATCCGAAATATTTACGGGGGATATGCCTACACCGGTGAAATATTACAATTCTGTAATTAAATCAGCTTATAAAGAAGTGGAGCTGTCAGTAAATGAAAGACTATTAAATATGCTGCCCGAGGACTTTAAGGATGAATTTGAAGATGTGTTGGTTCCTAAGGAAGAAGATAAACAAATATGGGAAACCGTAAAGGCGGCAGATAAAATAAGCGCATATATAAAGTGCTTAGAAGAAGAAAAGTCAGGCAACAAGGAATTCCTAAAGGCAAAGCAATCATTACTTTCAACAATAAAAAATATGAATATGCCTGAAGTGAAAATATTTATGGATGAATTTTTGGAAGGCTATAGCCTTACCTTAGATGAAATGGAGTAACATAATTTACTTATGAAGTATAGTTATTTAACATTTAAATCGGTTTCTTTTGCCATGAAAGCCGAATCAATACTTAAGAAAAAAGGTATTGGTTTTAAAACAATACCCGTACCGAGAAGCATCAGCTCTGATTGCGGAATCAGTATAAGATTTAATAAAAAGGATAATGAAAAAATTGAATCCTTGCTGGAAGGAGTATATGAAAAAATTTATTTAGACCTCCCCCTTCCTTAGAACCCAAAGGATATATAGCATCCGCACATGAAACCTAAAAGCAGCATAAGTGAGCTGCTTTTTCCCTTATAAAGAATATTTGCTTCAGGAATTAACTCATTGGCTGATACATAAAGCATGCTGCTAGCTGCAGCAGAAAGACAAAAGGCAATAAAATAATCCGATATGCCTCCCACCAAGGCTCCGAATACTGCTCCCATAGCAGTTGGAACACCTGTAAGAAGGGTAATGATAATTACCATAACAGGAGATACTCCTGCCATAATCAAGGGAACACCAACACTTATACCTTCAGGTATATCATGTGCTGCAATCAGTATTCCTATTTTTATGCCTAAATTATTTGAGTAGACATAGCTTGAGCCCACAGCTACACCTTCGGGGAAATTATGCAGACTTAAGCTGATTATTATAATTAAGCTCATTTTGATATAACTAAGTTTCTTCCCTTTATATTGTTTTAACTTATCCACAGGTATCATATCTTTAGCAAAAAATACTATTATAAGTCCGATTGCAAGGCCTAAGGTGACTATGAAGAATCCTCCGATTTCATAAGCTTTAGGCATGAGGTCAAAGGATGTAACCGATAACATAATTCCTGCTGCAAAGCTTAATATCCCTGAAATTAATTTATCGCTGGGTTTATATATCAATACGGAAATCAATCCGCCGATTGAGGTCCCGATTCCCCCAAAAATAAATCCCATTATTAAATAATCAATTATACTCAAAATAAACCTCCTTACTTTACATACCTTGTCCGGTGTGTCCCTCTACCTTATGTGTCCCCCTACCTTATATATATGCTATCAAACTAATTTAAGAAATTAAATTTATTAAATAGTATTCTTGTACATAAAGTTAATGTAGTATATAATAATGACGGGGACATTCCTCTATCCTCAAAGACTATCCCAAAAGAAGAGGTGTGTCGCCCTTCCTAATTTACAGCAAGAAGAAGGTATATAATGGAAAATAAAATAAATACAAAGCTTGTTAAGGTTGATCCTGAAAATATAGATTATAATATTATTAAGGAAGCTGCAGATATTATAAACAGAGGAGGTCTTGTAGTTTTTCCTACTGAGACTGTTTACGGAATAGGTGCTGACGCATTAAAGGATAAAGCAGTTGATAAAATATTTAAGGCAAAGGGAAGACCTCAGGATAATCCTTTAATTGTGCATATTGCAGAGTATAATGAATTATATGATTTAGCTTTGGAGGTACCGCAAGAGGCAGAGCTTTTGGCAGAAAAATTCTGGCCGGGACCCCTTACAATGATTCTATATAAAAAGAGAATATTATCAGATAAAATTACAGCGGGATTAAATACGGCAGCCATACGACTGCCTCTAAATAAAATAGCATTAGCTCTGATAAAGGAAAGCAAAAAACCAATTGCAGCACCCAGCGCCAATATATCAGGCAGACCAAGCCCTACTGAAGCTTCTCATGTAATTGAAGATTTGATGGGAAAAGTGGATATGATTATTGACGGGGGAAGTACTTATATAGGCTTAGAGTCGACAGTGGTGGATATGACAAGTTCTGTTCCTATGATATTAAGGCCGGGTGGAGTAACTGCAGAGGATATAAGAAGTGTTCTTGGTGAATGTGATTATGACCCTGCTATCATAAAAAGCGAAGAAAGGGTTATACCTAAATCACCGGGACAGAAATACAGGCATTATTCTCCTAAGGCAAAAGTTATTTTGTATAAGGGTAAAATTGAAAAAATTGCAGATAAAATTAATGAAGATTATGATAAATTTACATCTTTGGGATTAAAGACGGGAATTATGTCAACTAGTCAAACGGAAGAATTTTATAAGGGGAAAATAAATATTTGCATCGGAGACAGAACAAAACTGCTTACAATTTCGTCAAACTTATTTAAAGGTTTACGAGAATTCGATCATATGGGGGCAGCTGTAATACTTGCAGAAGCAGTTGACGAAAAAGGTCTCGGAAAGGCTATAATGAACAGGCTGGGCAAGTCAGCCAGCCAAACAATCGAGGTATAATATGAATATTTTGTTTGTTTGTACGGGAAATACATGCAGAAGTCCCATGGCAGAAGGTATATTTAAGGATATGCTTAAAAAAAACAATATTGACTATATTAAGGTCTCTTCTGCAGGGCTAAGTGTTTTCCCGGGGGAGCATGCCAATGAAAAAGCAATAAAGGCATTAAAAGAAAAGGGAATTGATATAACCGCGCACAGGGCAAGACAGCTGCTTGAAGCGATTAATAAGACAGATTTAATATTGGCAATGACTTTAAGCCATAAAAAAATTATTGAGGATTATTTTAAATTTAATGCAGACCAAAGTCCGCCGCATCTTTTCACCTTGAAGGAATTTGCTGCAAAAATAAGCGGTGAAGAATTAACAGCTAGTGATATTAATGACCCCTATGGGAGAGATTACAGTTTTTATAAAAAAAGCAGAGATGAAATTGAAAAAGAATTGATTAAAATACTCAAAAACTTAGATAAGCTGGAGGAAATATGAAAATAGTATTGGCAAGCGACCATGGTGGATTTGAATTAAAAGAAGAAATTAAGAAACATTTAACTAAAAAGGGTTATAGTATAATCGATATGGGTGTTAACAACACAGAGTCTGTCGATTACCCTGATTATGGGAAAAGGGCTGCCTTGATGGTAGCTGATAAAGAAGCAGATAGAGGTATCATTATTTGCGGAACCGGAATAGGTATTTCGATTGCGGCAAATAAGGTTAAAGGGATAAGATGTGCCTTGTGCACAAATGAATATATGGCTAAAATGTCAAGGATGCACAACAATGCAAACATGCTTGCATTAGGCGGAAGGGTTGTGGGCCTGGGACTTGCCATAGATATTGTAGATGAATGGCTTTCGGCTGAATTTGAAGGCGGAAGGCATGAAAACAGGGTTAATAAAATAATGGATATAGAAATTTCAAAAGAAGAGGAAAAATGATGACTGGGAATTTAATAGCTTTCATATCTGCTGTTATAATATCATTTATTATGACACCATGGGCAAGAAAGCTTGCATTAAAGGTTGGGGCCTTGGATGTGCCTAAGGAAACCAGAAAAATCCACAATAAACCTATGCCCTACTTTGGGGGACTTGCAATATATGTGTCAATAATAGCCTGTATGTTTGTTTACATGCCTCATACCAGCACCAACTACCACATAATAGCAGGGGCAACACTTATTGTGCTTGCAGGAGTCATTGATGATATGCATGGTATGTCTGCAAAAATTAAGCTTCTTATCCAGATTCTTGCCGCATTAATAGCAATAAAAGGCGGAGTGCGGATACATTTTATAACAAATCCTCTTTCAGAAACCGGTATGAGTTACTTGTTTGACTGGTTGTCTTTTGTTATTACACTCTTTTGGATAGTGGGTATAACGAATACCATAAATTTAATTGATGGAGTTGATGGACTAGCATCAGGGGTTGCCAGTATTGCAGCAACAACCCTCTTATTTACAGCCGCAAGGTTAGGACACGACTTCATAGTGATGCAATGTGCAATTATTGCAGGTGCTTCCCTTGGATTTTTGCCCTTTAACTTTAATCCCGCAAAAATTTTCATGGGAGATACCGGCTCCTTGTTATTAGGATACATGCTTGCTGTTACATCTGTTTCAGGTATGGTAAAAAGTGTTGCGGCAGTGACCTTGGCAGTTCCTGTTTTTGCATTGGGTCTGCCCATATTTGATACAGCATTTGCAATTATAAGAAGATATCTGAATAATAAACCTGTAATGGAAGCAGACAAGGACCATCTTCACCACAAGCTTATGGGCGTTGGCCTTAATCAGCGGCAGACGGTTTTAGTAATGTATTTCATAAGCATGCTCTTGGGAATAGTTTCGGTCATAATAGCGGATGCAGACCCCTTCACCGGATTGACGGTAGCAACGGCGGTGGTTATTATTGCATTCATATTTGCTAAAAAAGCAGGACTGTTTATCAGGAAGGAGCAATAAGGGCTTAAGCCCTCAGAAAGACAACTCTAAAGGGGTTTTCATAGGAATGATATATAATGTTACGGTTGACAGGAGGAAGAATGGATAAGATAAAGGTTTTGGTAATATTCGGCACCCGTCCGGAGGCAGTGAAAATGGCTCCCATAGTTAAAGCTCTTAAAAAAAACCAGGATAATTTTGTATCTAAAATATGCGTAACTGCCCAACATAGAGATATGCTTGATCAAGTACTTAGAATTTTCGATATCGAACCTGATTATGATTTGAATATTTTTGAAAGCGGTCAAACACTTACGCAAATAACATGCAGGGCATTAAGAGGCCTAGAAGAAGTAATCGAAGATTTCAATCCTGATTTAATATTAGTGCAGGGAGATACGACTACGGTATTTTCAGGAGCCCTTGCTGCATTTTATCACCAGGTCAAAATAGGTCATGTGGAAGCGGGACTGAGGAGCGGAAATTTGTATTCACCCTATCCCGAGGAAGCCAACAGAATGATGACCGGGGTGCTTACTGATTTTCATTTTGCGCCCACAGAAACATCAAAAGATAATCTTTTGAGAGAAGGCTATGACGAAAATAAAATATTTATCACCGGAAATACTTCCATTGATGCTCTGAGCTGGGTTATAGATGAAAATTATAAATTTGAAGAAGAAATTATCAATAAGATAGATTTTAGAAATAAAAAGGTTATACTTTTAACTGCCCACAGAAGGGAAAATATCGGTGAGCCCATGAAAAATATATTTTCTGCCCTGAAAGATATTGCAAAAGAAAATAAAGATGTGGAAGTTATATATCCCATGCATTTAAATCCTAAGGTAAGAGAAATTGCCTATGAAGTTTTTAAAGGTATGCAAAGTGTTCATTTAATTGAGCCCTTGGATTATCTTCCATTTACTAACTTAATGAATAAATGTCACATTGTTGTAACAGATTCGGGAGGAGTTCAAGAAGAAGCTCCATCATTGGGAAAGCCTGTCTTGGTTGTCAGAAGAGAAACTGAAAGGCCGGAAGGTATTGAAGCAGGAACGGCAAAATTAGCAGGAACAGACAGAGCAAATATCTACAATGAATTGAATATATTGCTCAATGATGAAGACGAATATAGAAAAATGGCCAATGCGGTAAATCCCTATGGAGACGGAAGAGCTGCAGAATACATTATCCAAGCAATCAAAGATAACTTTTAATGACAGTACCCCCGTCCCCTTGTCATGTGTTGGAAAAAATATATTGACAAGGGATTTATATTGTACTATACTTTGAATATCAAAATATTTGATAATAAATAAGTATAAAAATCAAAACAATGGATAAATGGAGGAAATTATGATTTTAGAAAAGGTTAAAGCAATTTTAGTTGAAGAATTAGATGTAGAGGAAGATAGTATTACTCTAAACAGCAAAATCAAGGATGATTTGGGAGCAGACTCATTGGATTTATTTGAATTGATAAATCAAATCGAAGATGAGTTGGATGTAACAATAGAAGAAGAAGATTACGGTAAGCTGATAACAGTTGGTGACATAGTTAATTACCTGACTGAAAAGAAATAATCTATACTATATAAAAACAATCAAACACCGTAAAGGGAAGAGACGCCGAGAGGCGTTTTCTGTTAAATAAAAGGAGAGATATGATTTATACAAAAATATGTGAGATGCTGAATATAAAATACCCCATTTTTCAGGGAGCTATGGCACAGATATCAGATTCAAGATTGGCAGCAGCCGTATCTGAAGCAGGAGGGCTTGGAATAATAGCATCCGGTAACAATCCGTCAGAATCAATAAGGGCAGAAATACATAAAATCAGAGAACTGACAGATAAACCATTTGGTGTAAATGTAATGCTTTTAAGTCCTTATGCAAAAGAAGTAAGCCAATTGCTGATAGAAGAAAAAGTTCCTGTAGTTATTACCGGAGCCGGCAACCCGGGCAAATATATAAAAGTATGGAAGGAAGAGGGTATTAAGGTAATACCTGTTGTTCCTTCGGTAGCTTTTGCAAAGCATTTTGAAAAATCAGGCGTTGATGCCGTAATTTGTGAAGGAACCGAAGCAGGAGGACATGTTGGAGAATTAACTACCATGTGCATTACACCTCAGGTAGTTGATACGGTAAAGATACCGGTAATAGCAGCAGGCGGTATAGGAGACGGAAGGGGAATTGCAGCAGCCTTCTGTCTTGGAGCATCAGGAGTTCAGGTGGGAACAAGATTTGTATTGGCTAAGGAATGCAGAGTTCACCA
>JAAYPY010000031.1 GCA_012519555.1 Tissierellia bacterium
AGGTCCCCCGCCTACAATTAAAACTTTCATTATCTTCCTGTTCACCTTCTTTTTTCTGCATAAAAAAATAGACCAATAAGTGTACTATGTGGTATTATACAAAAAATCCTAAGTATTAGCAAGAAAAGCAATAATAAAATAATTTGATTTAAATCAATTTAAAATTGCTGAGTATGGTGTATAATAAATGTAATGATTGATATGTGAATTTAGGAAGGTCCCAAAAATAAAAATTAAAGGAGAGATAATAATGAAAAAAGCAACTATTCAATTAGAAACATTGACTTGTCCATCATGTATGCTGAAAATAGAAGGTGCAGTAAAAACTCTAGATGGAGTTGATAAGGAAAGTTTAAATGTATCCTTCAATACAAGCAAGGTAAAAGTAAATTTTGATGATGAGAAAACTTCAATAAAGGATATAGAAAATGCCATCGGCAAATTAGGTTATGAAGTTAAAAAATCTACTGTGAAGGCTTTGTAGAATTCGACCCCCATGGTCGGGGGAAATGACCATGGGGGTCTACTTATTGGTGTCTGACACCTTTTCCGGTTTTTCGGTTACTTGCTATCCTCGTTAGCATAATAATTCGATATAATATAATCAAATAACAGTTTTGATGCTACTATGCTTGTCATATTGTTGTAATCCATTAAGGGGTTTACTTCTACTATATCAATTGCATCGATATAAGGTGCAACAAGTTTCACAAATTTAAACAACTGATAGCTTGTCAAGCCTCCGGGCTCATTGGCGCCGGAGCCCGGTGCAAAGGCACTATCCAAAACATCAATATCAACTGACATATATATGTGGTCCGTACCCCGTGATGCCACTTCCAGTGCCTTTTTGGCAACTTCCTCAATACTTGTTTCTAAAACTTGATTAGCCGGAATTAGAGTAATTTTACTATCCTTTATAAAGTGATAATGCTCCGGTGAATTATAGCTTCTCATTCCAATTTGAACAAAGTTCTCGGCACTTATTCTTTCCAGTTCTGATGCTCGTCTCATTTGACTGCTTCCGGAATATAAGCCTTGAATCGGTGATTCTTTAACAAGGTCTAAATGTGAATCCACATGTATAATACCGATTTTTCCCTTAGTGTTATCATGTAATGCTTTTATTCCTGGCCAGCCGGTAGAATGATCTCCGCCTAAAAGTATGGGGGAATACCCTTCTTCATATATTTTATCTATATTACTTTTTATTTCGTCTAAGGCTTTCTTATTATCATATCTGCTGATTTTATCAGTGTCGCCATAGTCTTTTATTTCAAATTTAGACATGTCTATGAGTCGGTCGGCTTCCACATCAAAGAGCATACCGTCTTCTATTCTGTTCTTTATCCATTGCAGAGACTTTCTGATTTGCTCGGGAGCATATCTTGCTCCCGGATATCCTTTGGATGTTGTGGTATCATATGACATGCCCAATATGCCGAATTTGTTTTTATGTTTGATTTTCACTTAATTACCTTCTTTCATGTTGTCGTTTATGCCTATTTTTCTACTAGATACTCTCCATTTTCAACCACTAATATTATTAAGTCTTTTCCAACGGGCTCCCTGGCTCCCTTGAAGTTTGTTACACCGGTTGCACCTTGCAAACCTTCGGTAGCAGCAATTGCGTCTCTCACTGCAGGACCGTCTGTTGTACCTGCTCTGTTTATTGCATCTGCCATTACATACATTGCGTCATATGCATATGGTGACCATGAATCGACTTTTTTGTTGTATTTTGCTTCAAATTTCTTTACAAATTCTTGTGCTGCTTCACTGGGGTCGGATTCATGGAAATAACATACAACATGAACTCCATTAGCTGCATCTCCAGCAAGCGTTAAAAAGTCATCAGTGTACGAGCTGTCGCTGGCATAGAAAGGAGCATCAATTCCTAAATTTTTAGCCTGCTGAATAATCAATGAAGCTTCTGTGTAGTAGCTGACTAAAACTATTACCTCTGTGTCACTGTTCTTTACCTTTGTTAATATAAGTGAAAAGTCTTTATCTTGGCCGCCTAAGTATGATTCATTCAATAATACTTCTCCGCCAAGCTCTGTAAAGCTGTTTGTAAATACATCAGATACGCCTTTTCCATAGTCGCTGTTGTCATAAATAACAGTAGCCTTGTTGTAGCCCTTGTCTTTCAATAATTTAGCTAACTGTGAGCCTTGATAATTGTCGCCCACATTAATCCTGTAAACATAATCTCCTATATTCGCTACATCGGGATTAGTGGATGCAACTGAGATTGTGGGAATTTCATTTTGCTGATATATGGGTCCTGCAGCTAAAGTAGCTCCGCTGAAAAAGTGTCCTACTATTCCTACAATGTTTTTGTCACTGGCAAATTTTTGCGCAACGCTTACCGCTTCCTTTGAATCTCCCTTATCATCTCCATAAACTATTTCGATAGGTTTTCCCAAGACTCCGCCTGCTTTGTTAATTTCTTCTACGGCTAATTCTGCACCATCCTTTGTATAATCGCCAAATTGTGCATAGTCACCTGTGTAGGGAGAAGCAACCCCTATTTTTATTGTGTCTGTGTCTTCTTTCCCTGCAGGACTGCATCCTGTGAATACAGCCGACATTAATAAAGCTAAAACCATAATTAAAATTAATAATTTTTTCATTTTTCCCTCCTAATGTTTTGATATATAAAAATGATATTTAATCATCATTTTCACCTAAATAAATTTTCTTTACCTGGGGATTTGCTAACAATGATTTTGCATCATCATGTAAAATAATTTCCCCTACTTCCATTACATAACCGTAATCAGCTGCCGAAAGAGCAACCTGTGCATTTTGTTCAACAACTAAGATTGTTGTACCGTTATTATTAATATCTTTAATAATTCTGAAAACCTCCTCAACAACAAGGGGGGCTAATCCCATTGAAGGCTCATCAAGCATTAATAATTTTGGTGCCTGAAGCATTCCCCTGACTATAGCCAGCATTTGCTGCTCTCCGCCGCTCAGAGTTCCGGCTAACTGATTTTCTCTCTCTTTTAATACTTTAAAGCTTTGTAAAGCATTATTCATTTCTTCATAAAATTTGTTTTTTGTCACATTTCTTGAGGAAGAGCTCATAATTAGATTTTCCTTGACAGTCAGGTTAGGAAAGATATGTCTTCCTTCAGGAATGTGTACTATACCTTTTTTTACTATTTCATGTGGTTTCATACCTGTTATTTCATTTCCTTCAAAGAAAATACGACCTTTGCTTGGTATAACCAAGCCTGAAATAGTTTTTAAGGTGCTTGTTTTTCCTGCACCGTTATTTCCAATCAAAGCAATTATTTTGCCTTCTTCAACTTGGAATGAAACATCCCTGACAGCTGCAATACCGCCATATTTAATATTTAGGTTTTCTACTTTAATCATTTTTCTTGCTCCTTCCTAAATAAGCTTCTATAACTAATTCATTATTTTGTATTTCAGAAGCTGTTCCATGAGCAATTTTTTCGCCATAGTTTAATACAACTATATTATTGGATACACCCATTACCACTCTCATGTTATGTTCTATTAATAAAATGGTAAGACCCGTACTGTTCAACTCTTTAATGTATTGGACTATTTCCTTTGCTTCAAAGTTATTCATGCCTGCTGTAGGCTCATCCAATAACAAGAGCTTTGGCTTTGATGCTAATGCTCTTATTATCTCCAATTTCCTTTGCTCGCCATATGACAGGTTCTTAGCCTGTTCAAATGCTTTGTCTTTCAGTCCGATGGTATCAAGCAGTTCTAAGGCTTCGTCATAGCATTCATCTTCTTCTTTTTTGTTTTTGCTGTTTCTTAATAAACAGTCCAATATACTTGATTTAAGCTTGATATGAAGACCTATTAAAACATTCTCTAAAACGGTTAAATTTGAAAATAGCCTGATATTTTGAAATGTTCTTGTTATTCCTCTTTCAGCGACTTCAAAATCTCTTAAATTAGTTATATCCTTTCCTTCAAAATACTTCCTGCCTTTTGTAGGTGAATAATGACCGGATATAATATTGAACAAAGTAGTTTTTCCTGCACCGTTCGGACCTATCACACTGAATATTTCACCTTGTTTTATGGAGAAGGAAACATTTTCAACAGCTTTAAGCCCTAAGAAATGTTTGCTTATTCCATCCAGTTTTAAAATATCCATTTAGCTTGCCTCCTTACTCTCAGCTGATTTTGTTATTCTTGATGGAATTCTTTTTTCAGGCCAAAAGCCTCTTGGTTTAAATACCATCATAACAACTAACATTATGCCGTATATTAACATCCTGTAATCTGCAATAGGCCTTAGTAATTCAGGCAGTAAAAACAAGATTGTAACGCCGATAAAAGAGCCTATCATGCTTCCTCTTCCTCCAACCGTAATCATACATAATATGAGTATAGATTCATTTGTCGTGAAGTTGTTAGGATTTATAAAATTCATATAATGTGCAAAGAAACTTCCGGCTATCCCTGCAAATGCTGCTGTTATGGCAAATGCCCAAATTTCATATTTACCTGTATTTATACCAAGTGAAGTAGCTGCTATCTGATCTTCCCTGATTGCAACCAAAGTTCGTCCAAATCTTGAATTCGTCATTCTATTCATTACCACAACGATAATAATGACTAATACCCATATCAGATAAAACATTTGCTGCTTTGTATTTAATACATATCCGAATATTGTCGGTGACGGAATTCCCTTTATACCCATGGGACCGTTTGTAACACTCTGCATGTTTAGAAGTACATAACGAATTATCTCATTAAATCCCAATGTAACTATGGCTAAATAGTCTCCCCTGATTCTGAGAGAAGGTATTCCTAACAACAAGCCGAATATAAGTGAAATAAACCCTGCCAATATCATGCCTATCCAGAAATTGTCAAATACATTCATTACAAACAAACTTGATATATAAGCACCTATACCGAAGAAAGCAGCATGTCCTAAGTCTAATTCTCCCATAACTCCTGCTACCACATTTAAACTTGTTCCTAAAACAACATAGACGCCAAGAAGAATCAAAATATGGAGTATATAGCTGTTATCAAATATTATTGGAAATATAATTATTACAAATAATGATAGGGCAAATATCATATTGTTATTTAAGCGACTAAATATTTTATTGCTCATTTGCTTAATATTTTTAATTCTATCCACAAAGCTCACCTACACTTTCTCAATTTCTTTCTTACCAAATAAACCTGTAGGCTTAAATAAGAGAACGAAAATAAGTATAATGAAAGAAAAAGCGTCCTTGTATTTTGCCGAAATTAAGGTTGCACCTAAGCTTTCTGCCAAACCTAAGACTATTCCGCCTAACATCGTTCCCGGTATATTACCTATACCACCCAAGACTGCTGCTACAAATGCTTTTAATCCCATGGAAGAGCCCATATTAAATACTATGGAATTGTAATATATGCCTACAAGTATTCCTGCAGCTGCACCAAATACAGCACCTATGGAAAAGGTGATTGAAATAACCTTGTTTACGTTTATCCCCATCAAGCTGCTCATTGCTGCATCTTGTGCTGTCGACCTCATGGATATTCCGACTCTTGTTTTGTATATGAGGAAATATAACATTATCATAAAAATCAAGGCGACTATCATTATTAATATTTGTGTAGAAGATATTGTTATATTTGTAAATTCATAAACACTCGTATTCATTACCTTCGGAAAGGGCTTTGTGTCAGAGCCCATGGTAAGCATCACCGCGTTTTGCAGGATAATGGAAACTCCTATAGCGCTGATCAGCTGTGAACTCCTTGAGCCGGTTCTGATTGACCTGAAAGCAGTAAATTCAATTAAAGCTCCTAAAATTCCCGATATCACTAAAGATATGATAAATGAAACGATTACATTGAGATCTAAAACAGTAATGCAAAAGTAAGCTACAAAAGCACCAACCATATAAACATCTCCATGAGCGAAGTTTATAAGGCCTAAAATTCCATATGCAAGCGTATACCCTAATGCAACCATTGCATAAATAGATCCTATGGTTAAGCCGTTAACCAGTTGTTGAACAATCATTGTTACCTCCTTCATATTATTATTTATCAGCAGTTGATTATTATTCAAAACTGCCATAAAGATAATATGTTATTTAATTACACTGATATATATTGCATAAACTATGCCAAGAATAAAAACGTTTATTTCTCTTAAAATATAAGCTCAAAAAAAAATTAGCCACTTATTCATTAACAATAAGTGACCAATTTTCATAAAATCTATTGCATAAGATTATATTTCTTAAGTTTATAATACAAGGTCTGCCTTGGTATGTTCAACAGCTCTGCTGTTTTAAGAACATTATATTTACTTGCTTCTAAGGCATCCTTAATTATTTTGCTCTCGTAATTATCAACCATCGATGTTAATGAATTGTCTGTCATTATTTCTTTTTTGTCCACATGAACTAAGTTTAACAAGTATTGAGGAAGGTTTTCTTTCTTAATAATTCCTTCTTCAGAGAAATTCAAAGCATATTCTATAACATTTTTCAGTTCTCTGACATTTCCCTTCCATTCATAATTATTAAGAATTTCCATAGCTTCGTTAGATATACCTCTAATGTCTTTATTTAAAATTGAATTGTAATAACCGATATAATAATCTACTAATACTTTAATATCATCTTTCCTCTCTTTTAATGGAGGTACCCTGAAGTTTATAACATTTAATCTGTAAAATAAATCTGCTCTGAACTCGCCGTCCTCAACCTTCTTAGCCAAGTCCTCGTTAGTGGATGCAATTATTCTTATGTCTATTTCTCTTTCAATATTCTCACCAATCCTCATGACACTTTTATTCTCTAAAGTTCGCAGGAGTTTACTTTGCAAATCATATGGTATTGAATTTATTTCATCAAGGAAAATAGTACCCCCGTTTGCTGATTCAAACAAGCCTTCCTTATCTATAGCCCCTGTAAAACTGCCCTTAGAGGTACCAAACAGAATGCTTTCCATAATTGAGCTTGGTATAGCTGCACAATTTTGAATTACAAATGGCTTGTTTCGCCTGTTGCTGTTGCTGTGTATTGAATGAGCGATTAATTCCTTTCCTGTCCCTGTATCTCCCATTATTAGAACATTTGAATCATTTTTAGAAACCTTTTTCAATAATTCTAAACTATCTTTAAATTTTTTGTCTGCCGTCAATATATCTTCAAAAGCATACCTTGAAGTAGCTTTTTTGATTTTCCTTTTTTCAGACTTGCTTGATAATTCTACGGATATTACAATGCCGCCAATAACACCGGTTTCATTTATCAGGGGAAAGGCATTGTTAATACAGTTCATTTTTCTGCCTTCAACACTAAAGTTTTGATATTCATTCAAAATCGGCTCTTTCCTGTCCATAGCCTTAAATACGGTAAAGTCTTTTCTTGTAAAAAACGGATATAATTCAAATATTGAGCGTCCTATGACATTTTCCTTTTTCAACATATTTAAATTATCGTCATAGTCATCGTAATACAAAACTTTTCCATTTTTGTCAATTATTAGAATTAAATTACTGTCATAAAACAATTCCTTAAATCCTTTATTGTCCAATTACAACACCTCTCGTTATGAAAATTCATAAAATTTTCTTAAAATTCGTCACTAAAATAAACTTATACACTCCTTTTCTGAAAATGTTTCTACTGATATTATACCTTGTTTCACCTATATTTTCAACTTATTGATGTTTGGCAACTTATTACCGACTTAACGGTGCCGGGCACCGCATAGTACTTATTGAGTATTTCAAATATTGCACATAGCTTAAATTTTGATTATAATATAGTAGAAAGTATACTTTGTAAGCAAGATAAATCAATAAATAATATTATTCGGAGGTGTCGGCATGTATACAATGGACGAGTTGAAAAAGTATTGCCTTAAATGCCATAAATGCCGCTTAGCTACAACAAGGACAAATGTAGTTTTTGGTGAAGGAAATGAAAAGGCCGATATAATGTTTGTCGGAGAAGGTCCCGGTTACTACGAGGATATTCAGGGCAGACCCTTTGTCGGTAAGGCAGGGCAGCTTCTTGATAAGATGTTTGAAGGAATTCATTTGA
>JAAYPY010000032.1 GCA_012519555.1 Tissierellia bacterium
GCCTGCTACAAATCCTGCCATGGCAGAATAGCTTAGTATTGTTCCTATAGCAATTGTGCCCCCCACCATTAAGGATGTTTTTGCTTCAGGTATCAGCACCTTAAAAATAATTGTTGAAAGTGATGCTCCCATACTTTGGGCTGCTTCTATGACTCCTTGGTCAACTTCCTGCAGTGAAGATTCAATCAACCTTGCTATAAATGGTGTGGCTGCAACCACTAATGGTACAATTGTTGCAGTCGAGCCGTAACTTTTGCCAACGATGAGTGTTGTAAGAGGCTGTATTGCAACTAAGAGTATCAAAAATGGTACTGAGCGACCAATATTTACAAGAATGTCTAAAAATCTATACAAGGCTCCCATAGGATATAAGCCGTCTTCTCTTGTAATAACCAAGGCTATTCCAAGCGGTAAAGCAAGTATATAGGCAAATAATGATGATACAAATGTCATATATAATGTGTTCCCTGTTTCTTTTATCAGCATTGCCATGTTGGCTTGCATGATATTTATCAAATCAGCTGCCCACATAATCTATCAACTCCTCTACATTGACTTTTATAATATTCCTCAGATAATATATAATTTTATCTGATAAGTCCTTATCCTCCGGAAGCTGCAGAACCATCTGCCCGAATGAATTTTCATTTATTTCTTTCAAGTCTGCGAATAAAATATTAACATGTGCTTTAAATTCTAAAACCAAGTTGGCTATTACCGGTTCATTGGAGGATTTTCCGTCAAATACTATGCGGATAATTCTTTTACCCTTCATTTTCCTGACAATATTACTATTGTTATAAAACATTTTTTTTGCGGCTTCTGTTTTGGGATTCCTGAAAACATCTTCTACCTTCCCTGCTTCCGCAAGAACACCATTGTCAATTATGGCAACATTGCTGCATATTTCTTCAACCACTGACATTTCGTGAGTAATAATAATTATCGTGATTCCTAATTTTTTATTTATATCCTTTAATAAAGCTAATATTGAGCGGGTAGTGGTAGGGTCAAGAGCACTTGTGGCTTCATCACAAAGGAGAATCTGCGGATTTGTTGCAAGAGCTCTTGCTATCGCAACCCTTTGTTTTTGACCGCCGCTCAACTGTGAAGGATAGGCTTTCTTTTTATCGGATAGCCCTACAAGATCCAAAAGCTCAGCTGCTTTTTTTCTGCCTTCTTTCTTGCTTAAGCCCGCAATTTCCAAAGGAAAACAAATATTATCCTCCACATTTCTCTGCATCAGCAAGTTAAACTGCTGAAAAATCATTCCTATATTATGTCTTACCTGTCTAAGCTCCCTGTCATTTAAAAGAGATAAATCTTTATCCCCGATAATGATGGTCCCCTTGGTAGGTCTTTCCAAAAAATTTATACATCTTACCAAGGTGCTTTTTCCGGCACCGCTCATACCAATAATTCCAAATATATCGCCTTTATTAATATTTAGGTTAATCCCTGTAAGAGCAGTAACTGTATCATTTTGACTTTTAAATTCTTTTTGTAAATCCTTTATTTGTATTAATGGTGTCGTCCCCACTGAATTCCTCCTTATTATTTAGCTGCAATATCCTTAACAACCTCACTTGCAATAATCAGCCCTGCTACAGAAGGTACAAATGATACACTTCCGGGTATTGCTCTCCTTTGACTGCACTTTTTAGTGGTTCCGGGAGGGCATACGCAGCTGTCTTTGCAGCTGCCCTCTTCATCAATAGGAGTTATTGGTTTTTCTTTTGAATATACAACCTTTAAACTTTTAATCTCTCGTTTTTTTAATTCATGGCGCATTACCTTTGCCAAAGGGTCCACTGATGTTTTATAAATATCGGCAACTTCAAGCTCAGTAGGATTCAGCTTATTTCCCGCCCCCATGCTGCTTATAATGGGAATATTGTTTTTTTTGGCTCTGACAATCAATTCTATTTTAGCGGTTACTGTATCAATGGCGTCCACGATATAATCATATCCGGTTAAATCATATTCATCGGCATTTTCTGGCATGTAAAAAACCTGATGTGTTTCTACCTTGGCATTTGGGTTTATTTCCTTAATCCTTTCTGCCATTACTTCAACCTTATTTCTTCCGATGGTCTTTCTTGTGGCAATTATCTGCCTGTTTATATTTGTAAGGCAAACTTTATCGTCATCAAAGAGTGCAAAGTTTCCTAGTCCGCATCTTGCCAGTGCTTCGACAACATATGAGCCTACTCCTCCGATGCCGAAAATTGCAACTCTAGTTGACTTTAGTTTTTCCATTGCTTCCCTTCCTAATAAAAGCTGTGTTCTTGAAAATTCGTTAAGCATTTCTTTCTCCTCACCAGTTTTTGCATACATCAATCCAGGTGTTGCTTTTTGATGTTTCCTCTAACTCTTCAAGGGTGAGTTCTATGGCAGAGTTCCCGCTTCCGCAGGCCGGGAACATAGTTTCAAATCTTTTCATGGATTCATCCAAGTATACTTTTACATTATCAGGTAATGCAAAGGGGCAAACTCCTCCGATTGCATGGCCTGTGAATTTTTCCGTATCCTCGGGCGTTAGCATTCTCGCTTTAAATCCAAAATAATCTTTGAACTTTCTGTTATCTATTTTTGCATCTCCTGCTACCACTATTACCATGGCACCGTCACCATTATAAAATGATAGTGATTTTGCTATTCTTGCTTCCTCCGTGCCCAAGGCTAATGCAGCTAACTCTACTGTTGCTGTTGATTCATCCATTTCCTTTATGTCATTTTCCTTGTTAAATTGTTTTAAATATTCTCTTACCTTTTCGATAGACATTTTATCCTCCTTAATATATCAGACTGTCATAAAAAAAACCTTCTCGAAGAGAAGGTATATTTCTAACCATCTCCTCATCTTCCAAAGTATATACTTTGCCGGAATTAGCACCTTTCAGAATACTGTAGGTTGCCGAGACATCATTGGGCCGTTCCCTCCGCCTCTCTTGATAAGAAGTTTATATATTCAATTGTTAAATACTCTATACTATACAAATCCTTTTGTCAAGTAATTTTTTTACAATTGTAAATATAATCTTTATACTTTTTCAATAATTTGATTTATTTGTTCTTCTATATGCCTTACCATAAACTCTTCTGTTACCTTTTCTTCATATAATTTGGACATTGCCTTGTCTAATTGATTTTTAGTATTCTTAACGGTATCTAAGGATTTGCTTATCCCCGACTGAACTACCCAGTCAAAAATCAAACTGTCAAAGAACAAATCCGCAAAGTTTTCAAAGGTTCCTAAAGCTATTTCAGTTCCTGTCACCATTGTTATATCTGATATTTCTTTCTTGAATTTTCCTAACATTCTTTGGGCTTGCTCAGCATACCCTCTTGCATCATTCATATTGTTATTTATATCTGGATTCTCAAAGTCTCCCGCGGATTCTAATTCCGTAATTGTCTTTTCTATAGATTCCAATGCCTTTTCGCCATAACAGATTGCTTCATTAATTTCAATTATATTGGCATTCATATTTTCTTTTCTTTTTATTAATCCTTTTAAATCCTGTCGGGTTTCATCATCCTCTATGTAAATGGTTTCTACCTTTTTATTTATTAATTCTTCATATTCTTCGTCGCAGCCGTCTAATTTTGCAATAATGTCTACAATCTTTTTTGTTTCATTAACAAGATAATTCATATTGTTCTTGCACTGATCATACACTAATTTTGCTTTTAATAGTTTCTGCCTTTCTAAGCTTTGTTTTTCTTCGTCTTTGCCCAATATTGCACAAAACAATGAAATAATATCATTTGATTCTATTTTTAAAACATCTTGATTTTCCTTCTTTAATTCTACAGAAAGCTTGTTTAAAAGAAGTTTTTCTTTTATAATGTCCTGTTCAGTCCGTTTTAAAAGCATATTTAATTTATTCTTTTTTTGTATACATTTTTTCATATCGCTGATTTTTTCATTGTATTTATTATGCATACTCTTGCTCCTGCCTTTTGCTATCTTAATATGCTAATTTTTTTGATTATAACATAAAAAATGTTTTGATTCAAATAGTTTTTAGCTTCAGGAGGAAGGAATACGTTTCTATTTCAATAAAAAATACATCCTGTATAAATATTGATGTAAAATACATTTGACATCTTTTGTTAATAATATTGAAAATAGTTTTTCCATATTGTATAATGAAGTATACCGCTTTTGTTTTTAAATTTAAGGAGGCCAATTATGATTACAAAGGATATGACAATTCGTGAAACGATTATGGCAAAGCCGGAAGCTGCCGAAATACTAATGTCATTTGGAATGGGATGTGTTGGTTGCCCAAGCGCTCAAATGGAAACATTGGAAGAGGCTGCAGCAGTACATGGAATGAGTTTAGATAATCTATTAGCTGCATTGAATAAATAGGAAGACTTAGCATAATCAATTAACAGCGAAAACCGGCATTATGCCGGTTTTTTTATTTAAAAGCAATATCAGCTGATTCTTGTTTCTTTATAATATTTCGTCCAACTTATTCTTATTAAAGCCTACAACTACTTGGTCATCAATCATGATTACGGGCACTCCCATGTATCCCAAATCTATTAATTCCTTTTTTGCTTGCTTATCAATAGAAACATTTTTTTCCTCATAATCATATCCTTTTTCCTTTATGTATTCTTTTGCAGCAGTACAATTTGTACATGAGCTGCTGGAATAAATTATAATTTTTTTCATTTTATCCTCCCGTTCTTCACATGCCATTGATTATTTATTATTAATATTATCATATTACATTATTTAATGCCATAAATATTTGACCTAATTTTTCACAAAAACCCCTTCCTTGAATAATATGAATTAGATTGCATTGGAAAGGAATGAAATAAATGAAAGAATGCACCATATACATAGATGTACCTGATAATTTTCTGAAAGGTGCAGGTATTCCCAATTCTCAATTTGTTCCCTCATATATTTATAAAATTAAGATTATTCTCAAGAATAACACAGACAAAAAAAAGCTATGCTCCTTCAGCTCTGCATTGGGAAATGGAATAAGATATTTGGATAAGATCAAGCATGAAGGTCCTGATGTTAATCTTTTAGATACAGTAAGCATTGTTGAGCCATGTAAAGAATTAAATAATGACAATGTAATAATTTTTGGGAACAATTTTGCTTTATCGCCTAATTCAACAAATATAATAACATTTAACGGAGCACTTTGCGACAAATATACTGTTAAGAGTATAGAGAATTCAGGCGATAAAATACCACACAGAAGCAAAATAAACTTTTACGCCCATTTGACCAATGAAGACAAAATTGATTCATGTTCTGCTACATCAACTGCAATGGATTTCAATATGATTGTTTCTTGTGATGATGAAAAAGTCAGTTCAGGCGCTATTACTAAGTATTATGTTGACTTGTGCACAGGACAATATGATATGGCAAGAAAAGTTTATCTAAGGAGTGTATTGGATGCAGGACTTGAATACATAGGTGATTCATGTAATTTAGAGCCAAAAAATGTATATGAATTTAACGGCAAGACTATTATAAAATGGGATGTTGGAAGCCTTCAGCCCTCGGAGATAAAAAGAATCGGATATAAGGTCAGGGTTAAGAATGATGCCAAAGGTAAATTAACAAATAAACTGAACTCAAACTGTATAAACAATTCTGCCTATACTCAATGTCCGGTAAGCAGAAAAAATGTTATTGAGGCAATCGAGTAGCTGGGCACACGTATGATAGAGGTGTGTCCCCACACCTCTATTTAAAAATAATATTGTAGTAGTCAGTATCCAATATCATTGCTGAATATCTAAATTTCAATTTAACTTTTTCAAATATTTGATTTATATATGATTCTTCTATATTCTCTCCGGTTAAGGATGTTACTTCATTTGTTTTAGCATTATAACATACTTTATCGGTTATAAAGCTTCTGTCTGAAAATATAACTAAAGACTCTGAGTCGGATAATATATCCTTGCCCATAAGAAGCCTTGAATCATATTCCAAGCCCATAAGATTTGATAAGGTAGGAATTATGTCCAAGCTTGAACAAGCTTTATCAACTTCAACAGCTTCCATTCCCTTGCTCCAAAGAAGAAAGATACCCCTTTCCAATTCAAAGTCTTTTTTTATTTCTCTGTGGGCAAGTTCGCTTATTTCATTCAAAGTCAGACCATAGGGGTAATGGTCGGGACTTATAGCAATAAGCGTATCTCCTGCAATTCCTCTTTTCTCTAATTCCTGTATCAACTTCTCCATTGCTTTATCCAATTCTATGTTGCAAGCTAAATATGCTTTTACTTTATCGGAATATGGAAGAGTTTCAACTAAACTTCTATTTTTGGCAGCAATGTAATTGCCTGTAAAAGTATACTGCAGATGACCGCTCACTGTCATGTAATAAACATGGAAGGGCTCCTTATCTATATATTCCGGTAATGTAAGCTTTATCATCTCTAAATCCGATTCAGGCCAGGTTTCCGTTACATTAAGACCATTTCCTAATCCCTTGTATGTGTATCCCATATTAGGATGAGATTCATGTCTGAAATAATAATCAAAGTAATGGTTGTGATAGGCTTTGGTTTCATAGCCTTCCTTTTTGAGCTGATTTCCCATGGCAAATGGCAGGTAATTTACAGATGATTTGTAAAAGCTCCATATTCCTTCTTTGGGTAAAAGTCCCGTACAGGCTACATATTCACCGTCAGTGGTACTTACTCCCCACATAGGAGTATAAAAATTATTAAACTTGAAACCTTCTTCTTGCATTTTATACAAGGTTGGTGTTATATCTTTGTTTACCGCGTATGGAGAAAAACCTTCAGCTGTTATTAGTATAAGGTTTTTTCCTTTATATTTGCCGGTGTAGTCATTTTTCTTTGTTGGCTGGGCCTTGCTGAAATACTCATGCATATTTCTTACTGCTTCTTTTTTTTCTTCCTTAATCAAATCTTCAAAGGGAATATCCATGGTATTGTATTCAACAACCTCTACAGGCTCCTCCTCATGCTCAATAGGGGATTCTTCAGGTTCATATGCCGGCGGCTCTTCAGATTCAATAATTTCCGAAGGCAGGGGCTCAACAGCAAATACAACAGTTTTTAAAATATTTCTTATGTCTAATCTTCCGGTTGTCAATAGTCCGAACTTATCAACGGATTCTACAACCAAAAATGTTTCCGAATATAGATAAGAAGGGCTGAGTATTCCAATATCGGAAGAAAGAACCGCAAAAACAATTGCCGACTGCATTATTGCTGCGGATACAGCAACTTTTATGATATAATTTTTGTTTGTCTTGTTAAATTCCATTCTTTTTCGATTATAAATCAATATAAGAAGAGGAAGAAAGACCATAATTAATTTGGGAATATTAGTTAGAAGAGCAGAGGCTATCACATCAGTGAAGGCCAATGCCTTTCCTGTTCCCACAAGAATGGAATAAAAGGTGGTAAAGGTATTAAATATACTGTAATAAATTATTTGAGTTCCGTAATAGAGAGTTAAGAAAGTTACGATTGAATAAAAAAGAATTTTATTTATTTTCTCTTTAAATCCTGTTGTCAGCAAATAAAACAACATACCCAAGGGTACGGAAAATAAACACATATAGACATATCCGATATTGAATACAGTATCATATATAAAAACTTTTAAGATTGTTTCAAAATACAATATTAATATTGGAAAAAACGATAGTTTTAAAATATTTTTGTTAATATTCATGATGCTTCTTTCTTTTATTGCTTAATAATTAATATTAATCAAGCGGAAAACCTTAAGTTTTCCGCATCTTGCTTTAATTTACCACATTTGCCAATTTTTCATTGTCAATGAATCTCTGAATATTGGAAATAATGAGCTCAGCAAGTCTCTTCTTGTTTTCCTTAACAATACCGGATGCATGGGGAGTAATATAGACATTTTCCAAATCCCACAATTCATCGTCTTCCGGAAGAGGCTCAATTTCAAAAACATCCAATCCTGCATAGCTGATTATTTTATTTTTTAATACTTCTGTTAAGTCCTTTTGGTTTATTATACTTCCCCTTGCTATATTGATAATTGAAGCACTCTCCTTCATTAACTCAAGATTATCCTTATTAATCATATGATGAGTTTCCTTGTTTAAGTCTACTGTTACAATTATATAGTCACTGTTTGACATTAAATATTCCAAGCCCCTTTTGCCTGAGTGAATTTCATCAAAATATGCTAATGCGGATACGGGATTTCTCTTATAACCGATTATTTTTACTCCGAAACCCTGAAGCCTCTTAGCAATTTCTGTTGCAATTGAGCCTGTTCCTATTATCCCTATCGTCTGACCTTGAAGGTTCCTCCTTTTTTGGCTAAGGTCCCACTTGTGTTCCTTTTGACTCTTTATATAAGCTAAAGCATTTGTATTGTGTATAAGAATTTTACAAACAACATCCTCTGCTATGGGAACAGAGTAAATGTCCCTTGCATTACACAAGGTAATATTTCTACTACGCATATAATCTAAATCTAATGTATTATAGCCTGCCCAGAAGGATTGCAGCCACCTTAAATTAGGCAGCTTATCAAGCTTTTCCGGCACAAAATCCACAGCTTCTCCTATAAGAGCTTCTGCTTCCGGGCATTCATCAATTTCAGTATAAAATTCAATATCAGGAAATTTTCCAGATACAATATCTATATATTTCTTGTTAATAATTATTTTCATGTTAATATTCCTCCATGCTAAATCTATAATTAAACGATACAATAAGCGGCTATTTTATAATCATCAGGTATCTTATAATCTTTTTCCGGTTTTTCGAATTTCCATGTTATATCAGATAAGGTGCTTTCGATAATTGCTTCAAAATACAGCATAATAACAGCGGTATCTATTTTTTCCTCATACTCTGTTACATATATGTCTTTTTTCAGTGCTAAAATAACTGTTCCCTTGTCTACAATAAATCTCCAAGGCTGACGATTTTTATATGAAGGCGCCAATATTCCGTAGAAAAATCCTTCCAAAAGACCATAGTTCACCAACTCATCAGGGTCTGCCTTTTCTCCCCATTCATTGGTAAATACCAAGTCTCTTATTCCAAGTCTTTCACTTGTATTATCTTCAATAACTTTAACATTTGATGAAGTATTGTATTTGCCTTTCTCATACAAAACCTTACTTTGCGGGTCTTCGTATCCTAATGCTATTAAAGCAACCAATCTTTTATCTGAATTTATGCCTATTTTTTTCTTTATTTCTTCGCCGTCTCCAAAGGTTATCCAACATGAAGCAATTCCTAAGCTCCACGCTTTCAGCAATAAGTCCTGTGCTCTGTAGCCGGCATTTTCTATGTAATGATCCTTTTCTTCGGATAAAAATATTAAGTAATGAGGAGCTTCAATCATCCTGTTATTGTATCCTGCGGAATCCTTAAGCTGTTCATAAACTTCATCTTTGTTTTTCCTGATTACTTCCACTTCAATATCGTCGATTAGTCTTTTGCCTTGCTCAAAAAATTGTTTTAATTCTTTAAGTAAATTTGTGTCAACTTCTTCTTTTTTGTAAAGCCTTACTGATTTGATTTCGGATATAATCTCTTTGTATTTCATAATCTAACCTCCATTTATGTATAAAGTAATTATACCCAACTTTTCAGTGAACTAACATAAATACTGCTAAAAAGCAATTACTATTCCGCCATCATAAGCATAAACAGAGCTCAATCCTGCCGGGTCAAATATTTTTATTTCTTTAAAATTATATTTTGCTTTTATGTCATCTCTTAAATTTTCAGCCTTTTCAAGGCAATTTACATGGGTTATTCCTAAGACCGTATTTTCAAAATCAATATTATATTCAGCAAGCATATCGACCAATCTTGAAAAAGCTTTCTTTTTTCCTCTTACTTTTTCTTTTAGTATTATTCTGCCTTCTCCGTCTTCACCCATGATGGGAACAATGTTCATAATGTTGGCAAGGGTTGCTTTAAAGTTACTGATTCTTCCGTTCTTTGCAAGGTTATCCAATGAATCCAATATAAATAGTGTGCTCAGCTTAGAAATATATTTTTCTGTCTGTTCAATAATTTCATGAGGTTTTAAGTTTTCTTCAATCAATTGTTTAACCTTAATTGCAATCAATGTTTCCCCTGCTGCAGCTGTCTTGGAATCGAAAATGTGTATAAAGGCTTCGGGAAACTTCTCTTTTATTGTTTCTACTGCAACCATGGCACTGTTGTAGGAGCCGCTTAACTGACTTGAAATTGTTACAACAAAATTATTGGCTTGAGTTTTTATTTTGTTTATGAAGTCTTCCGGAGGAGCGCATGCTGTTTTTATATGAGATTTGCTGTTTTTCATTTTTCTTATGAGCTCTATTATATCCGTATCTTCATCAATAATTTCTTCCTCATCAATTAGAATTCTGAAAGGAACTCTGGGAATGTTTTCAGTATCCTCGTTAAAATCAACACAACTATCTACTACTAAGTTCGTTTCCATATTGAAATCTCCTCTTTCTTTGGTATTATTGTAATTATAACATAATGCTTATATTATACAATTTTTATTTTATTTATTTAAATAACATAAGTTTTTTTACTCGTTTAAGCTTTTTTATTTGGGATTCTCTTTTCATTGCATCGGATTTATTGTCAAATTCCTCATAATACTTTAAAATTACGGGAGTTCTTCCTCTTGTATACTTTGCTCCCTTATTTGTATTATGAGCTTTGATTCTTTTATCCAAGTCCACTGTATATCCTGTGTACAATGTTTTGTCTCTGCACTCCACAATATATATATAATGCATTTTATCACCTTTTGTTTAAACCATGGAAAATACTATAATATCCATATTAACACATTTTTACTAAAATTAAAACAAAAATATTGAGGGACTGCCGTAGAGTTGACTTTTGGTTTTTGGTATATTACAATTAAGTAACAAAATCAGGAGGTTAATATGAAAATCGGCATCATCGGTGCCATGGATATAGAGGTAAAAGAGCTTATATCTTCCATGGTTGATATAAAAAAAGAAACTATTAGCGGCATAGATTTTTACCAAGGAAAACTAGAGGATAAAGATGTGGTGGTGGCTGAGTGCGGTATCGGTAAGGTATATGCTGCTGTCTGCGCTCAGACAATGATATTGAAGTATGAGCCTGACATTATTATCAATACAGGCGTTGCAGGCAGTTTAAGCACTGAACTCCGCATTGGGGACATTGTAATATCAGACGGTGTGGTGCAGCATGATTATGATGCTTCTCCCATAGGTATACCGGCAGGGATGATTTCCGGAGTTAATTTAATAAAAATTCCTTGCAGAGAAGAGTTGGTAAAAAAAATATTTAAAGCAGCTGAAATCTTGGAGGATACAAATATAGCGCTAGGTACTATAGCTTCAGGTGATCAGTTTATCTGCAGCAAGGAAAAAAAGGATTTCATTGCAAACACCTTTGATGCCCTATGTGCCGAAATGGAAGGTGCTGCAATAGGACATGTCTGCTATATAAACAATGTGGATTTCTGCATAATAAGAGCCATGTCTGACATGGCTGACGGCAGTGCACATATGGACTTTGATGCATTTGTAGAAATTGCCGTAGAAAAAACGATTTTGATTATTAAAAATTTTTTACGGAACTAATATATCTATAGCATTGTGTACCGATGAAATTTCTGCAGGTGCATATCCGGCAGGGTCTCCATCTGCATCAATTAATAATTTCTTTTCAGGTGTTATTTTAATATTTTCTGCCTGAAAATAGTGAACCTTGGGATGAGTTATATGCTGTCCGTTAAACACCTTGGTGAAAATCTGAAATAGCTCTGCATTACTTGTTTTTTCAAAAATTACTATGTCTAGGAGCCCGTCATCTAATTTAGCCTTAGGGCACAAATACTTAAATCCTCCTGCTCCGGCTGAATTAAGCACAAGGAAAAGCAGAGTTTTGTAGTTATACTCTTTGCCATCAATTATATAATCAATATTTTCGCAAATCTCCAATTCGTCCGGAACCTTAACCGCTGCCTGATAGTAATAGGCATACTTCCCAAGTATTGTTTTGGCATCGATAGTTACCTTGTGAGCAATAGTTGTAAATGCCCCTCCTCCAACTACATTTACAAAATAATCGTCATTAATTTTTCCTACATCAATTGTTCCATATTTCTTTTGCATGATAAGGGATGCAAAATTCTCCTGAGACTTTGGAAGGTTAAGTTGTTCAGCAAAATCATTTACCGTCCCTGCCGGCATTATTGCCAATTTAGGCCTGTAGGTACATTTCATTATTCCATTTACAATTTCATTTACCGTTCCATCCCCGCCGCAAGCTATAATCATTTCATACTTGTAGTGACATGCCCTTATGGCAGCTTCTTCTCCATCTCCTTTTTTCTTGGTTGCATAAAATAAAAATTCAGCATCCTCAATGTTCATAAGTGTTTCTGCAGCACTGAATACCTTATATCCGGCAAGTTCTTTTCCCGAAGATGGGTTGTAAATTACAAAATATCTATTCATATTAATCACCTATATTATTTATATCATTATTATAGCATCCTTGTTAAAAATTTCAACTGTTACAATATTGGAGCTAAAAGTCTGCAGACTGATTCCTTAAACCTTATTAAGACACCTCTCTCTAAATATAACTCTCTTGTAATCTCCATAGAATAATTTAAATCCTCCATGAATATGTCGTACAGCATCTGAGAAGTTCTTGTGTCATAAATTATTCCGTTGCATTCAAAATTCAGCTTAAAGCTTCTTACATCAAAATTTGCGGTGCCCACAGATGATACGGTACCGTCAACCACCAAGGTTTTGGCATGCAAAAATCCAAATTCATAAGTGTAAATCTTTACTCCATACTTCAAAAGCCCCCCGCAATACCAATAGGTAGCCCAGTAAACAAAGGGATGGTCGGGTTTGCAGGGTATCATAATTTTAACATCAACCCCTGATAGAGCAGCAATTTTAATAGCTTCGAATACAGATGCATCCGGAACAAAATATGGAGTTTGAATAAGAATGCTTTTTTTAGCTGAATTTATCATTTTTACATAATTATCTTTTATTGCTTCATCTGACTTGTCGGGACCGCTGCTTATAATTTGAATTCCCACCTTGCCTAGAATACCGTTGTCGGGGAAATACTTGGGCAGGAACAGGAGCTCCTCTTTGGAAGCATGACCCCAATCTAATAAAAACCTGGTCTGCAGGTCAATAACCGCATCTCCCCTTATTTTCAAATGTGTATCTCTCCAATAACCGATTTTTTTGTTTAAGCCTATATACTCATCGCCTATATTGAATCCTCCCACATAGCCAGTTATTCCGTCAATAATTACTATTTTTCTGTGATTTCTATAATTAATTTTAAAATTAAAAAAAGGAAAGGTGCTGCCAAAAAACACGGCAACTTTAACTCCGGAGCTTATTAACATTTCAATCTGCTCTTCACTTATATGCCTTCCCCCCACTGAATCATATAAAAGTCTTACCTCCACCCCTTCCTTGGCTTTTTTTGAAAGAAGGTCTAAAAGATTGTTTCCCAAAGTATCGTTTCTTATTATATAGTACTCCAAATGTATGTGATTCTTTGCACCTTCTATGGAGCTAAACAAGTCTTCAAATTTTTTTTGACCATCCGTATAAATTTCCACTTCATTATTCTGCGTGTATGAAAAACCATGATAGAATAAGTTCATCTTTATTAAATCTTTGTAGTTTTCTATGTTTTTATCATTAAATATCAACCTGCCTGTTCCGAATAATTCTTTTTGTACTCTTATATAATCACCAAATGATTTCTTGGCATAAATTTTCATGATAAAAAGCTGCTTCCTGCTAAAGTTTTGTGACAAAAGCAAGTACAACAAAAATCCGACTCCCGGAAATACCAAGAGAACCAAAACCCATGCTAATGTCGCCGTAGGATCTTTTCTCTCCAAAAATATCACTATCATTGCCATACATATATTAACAGCATAAATTATTGTAATGGAGTTAAGTAATTTCATGCCGACCTCCCCTAACCACAACTCATCTTTTTATTATTATATGAAGAAAACCCAATATGTATAAACATATAAAGGATGACAATCAGAAACATATTCGTTTATCGTGGTGCGGTAAATATGTGATGACTTTGAAGGTACAGACTTAAGAATATCATGCTTTACACATTTCATAATATTGAAAATATAAAAAGTTTATGGTAGTATTCATATTATCAACATAAAAGGAAGAAATTATGAAAAAACCATCTAAGTACTGGATTCTTGCAGGAACATTTTTTACTTCTGTTTCTTCAATAATTATTAGATTCTCTGAAGCACCTGCATTGGTTATAGCAGCTTACAGAATGCTGTTTACTTGTGTGATGCTCTTCTTGCCTGTCTATATAAAAAACAGAAATGAGTTTAAAAACTTAGACAAAAAAAGCTATGCAATGTGCGTAATAAGCGGTGTTTTTTTAGCCTTGCACTTTGCTTCCTGGATTCAGTCGATACAGATGACAACAATTGCAAATTCTACCATCCTTGTGTCGTGCAGCCCCATTTTTGTCGCTGCAATCAATTATTTTCTTTTAAAAGAAAGAATAACCGGTAAAATGATTCTTGGTATTTCAATGTCATTAATAGGCACTGTATTAATTGGAATGGGTTCATATCAAGGAAATGAAAGCGGCATGATGCTTGGAAATTTCCTTGCATTCATGGGTGCGGTATTTGTTGCCGGTTATCTAGTAATAGGTGGATTTGTTAGAAAGACTGTAAGCGCGGGAGTATATGTTTTCATTGTTTATTCCGTATCAGCTCTAACACTGCTTGCAATGTGTTTGCTGGCGGACATACCTCTTTATCCCTACCCTTTAAGAGAATACATGCTGTTTTTCTTGCTGAGTTTTTTCAGCTCAATACTTGGGCATACGGCATATAATTATTTAATGAAATATTATTCATCAACCTTGATTTCCGTATCAACATTAATGGAACCGATTTTTGCAAGCCTAATGGCTCTCTTGGTATTTTGGGAAATACCACCTGTATTTACCATAATTGGAGGGATTATAATAATTACAGGTATATATTTTTTCCTTATAACAAAAAATACCACCAAAGAGGAGCTTCCTTAGTGACACAACTTAGCTAAGAAGGAGGAATATTATGAATTACCAGTTAACAAATATTAATAACTCTGATATTTCAATACAAAGCTTTAATATCATATCTTTTTTAATAATAATTGGTTCAATTATGTTCATACCTGCAGCTTATATCATAGTTGCAGCATTTTTTATTGTTCAGGTTAAAAATTTAGATTTGCCTAAGACGGATTTTTTCCCGCTGCTTTACATATTATTGGGAATTGCTTCGTCAAATTATAAGTTGATTTCTTCAATACTTGGATTGATGATGTTATTATGCATTTATACATTCTATTTATTCAGTAATAATAAAGTTTATTTTAATATAAAAAAGTCAGTATACATAATATCATTAATAGTCTTTATTATCGGTATCTTGCAATACTGTAGTCCACAAACCATAATACCTGCTAAATGGATAGATACTGATGTATATAATATAAGCAAAAGAATATATTCAACATTTTTCAATCCCAATATCTTTGGTTTCTATATAAATTTTATAATAATACTATGCTCTGAAAACTTTAACTTTAAGAAATTAAATATGGAGTGGATTGTATACTTTACAGGAGTTGGGTGCTTAATTCTCACATTTTCAAGAACTTCATGGATTTCATTGATACTATCGCTTATGATATCAACAATTCTCGATAAAAAGTATCTAAAACATGCATTATTCACTACAAGTGTCATATTTATGATGAATTATTATTTAAAAACAGGAAGAACAAGCATATTTAATGCCGTAAATGACAGCTCTATGCTTTACAGGTTGGAAATTTGGAAGGTAAGTTTAAATATTTTTACAGATAACTTTATAAGCGGTATTGGCTTTGGAACACTAAGTAAACATGTAGCCGTATATTCTGACACGGTAAGTGCCAATATTGAACATACTCACAACATCTACCTTCAAATTTTAGTGGAAACAGGAGTTCTAGGTGCTTCATTTTGTACATATATGCTTTATAATATAACAAAAAAGTTAATTATTAAAATGAAAGGCAACAATAATGCTCCATGGATAACTGCAATGACTGTATTATTTATGACCTTGATACATGGGATAGCTGATTCGGTTCCGTTGAGTCCGCAGATTATGATGATACTATGTATATATGCAGGTATTTTAAACAATTCTTATATTGGAACTAAGTTGCGGTTGACCTAAGTTCCATTTTTCAGAAAAGATATTCGGGGACATTCCTCTGCCTGCATAGACTATCTCTGAAATAGAGGCGTGCCCCCATACCTTTTATAAAATGGGGTTAGGGCATATTTACTTTTTGCATTCTATAGAAGCTTTTATTAAATTTTTAAACAAGGGATGGCTTCTTGTAGGTCTTGATTTAAATTCCGGATGGAACTGACAACCTACAAACCAAGGATGATCCTTTAATTCTATTATTTCAACTAATCTGTTATCGGGTGAAACCCCTGAAATGGTAAGTCCATTTTCTTGACATAGGTCTCTGAACTTATTATTAAATTCATATCTGTGACGATGTCTTTCATTAATCAGATCTAAACCAGCATATGCTTCCTTTGTCTTGGTGCCATCCATGAGCTTGCATGGGTAACTGCCAAGTCTCATTGTTCCACCCTTGCTATCAATTCCCTTCTGCTCATCCATTATGTCAATAATGGTATTGCTTGATTCCGCATTAAATTCATAGCTGTTGGCATCAGTATATCCTAAAACTGATCTGGCAAATTCAATAACCGCTGTTTGCATGCCAAGGCAAATTCCCAAATAAGGCTTCTTATTTTCTCTTGCATATTTTGCTGCGAGAATTTTACCTTCAATTCCTCTATCGCCAAAACCTCCGGGAACTAAAATTCCGTCACAGTCTTTAAGTATTTCTTCATAGTTTTGCTCGTTCACATCTTCAGATTGTATCCATGAAATGTCAACCTCGGCAGAATTATCTATTCCTGCATGTTTAAGTGCTTCCGCAACTGACAAATATGCATCCTTAAGCTCTACATACTTGCCTACAAGGGCTATCCTTACATTATACTTTGGATTTTTTGAACGCTTGGTCATATCTATCCATTCTGCTAAATCAGGTTCTGAACATTTTAAGTTGAAACGATCGCAGACTATCTTTGCTAAACCTTCCCTCTCCAACAATAGAGGAATATCATATATGGAATCGGTATCTTCATTTTGAATAACATTTTGTTTTTCAACATTACAAAACAAGGCAATCTTAGTTTTCAGCTCTGCAGAAATTTCCTTTTCGCTTCTGCATACCAATATGTCCGGCTGAATTCCTATGCTTAACAGCTCCTTAACGCTATGCTGGGTAGGTTTTGTCTTCAGCTCTCCTGCTTTTGAAAGATAAGGAAGCAAGGTAACATGTATGTACAATACATTTTCCCTTCCAACCTCGTAACGTATTTGACGTATTGCTTCCAAAAATGGCAGGCTCTCAATATCTCCCACAGTTCCGCCAATTTCGGTTATAACAATATCCACATCCTCAACTGCAGAAACTCTTTTTAACATGCATTTAATTTCATTGGTTACATGAGGAATAACCTGCACAGTACCACCAAGGTAATCTCCTTTTCTTTCCTTATTAATCACAGCCCAGTATATTTTACCTGATGTAATACTGCTGTATTGAGTTAAATCTATATCAACCATTCTTTCATAATGTCCTAAGTCTAAATCTGTTTCCGCTCCATCATCAGTCACATAGACTTCTCCATGCTGATAAGGGCTCATGGTTCCCGGATCCACATTTAAATAAGGGTCGAATTTCTGCATTGTCACTTTAAGCCCTCTGCTTTTCAAAAGTCTTCCTAAAGAGGCTGCAGTAATCCCTTTACCTAATGAAGAAACAACTCCCCCCGTTACAAAAATATATTTTGGCATTTTCTCCTCCTGATCTGCTAACTAAACACCTTGTTTGGTATGTCCCCACACCTTATTAACATAAAAAAGAGACAAAAAAGGGTTTTTTTTTTAGTCTCTATTATTCCAATATTATAACTAATAAGTACAATTATTTTATTAAAAATTAGTTCTTAAGGCAATGCCCTCAATCACATTACTAAACAATTTTATATTAAATATATAAAAAGGTCAATCTCTTTTTAATGATTTTTATAAATTTTATTTATAAGTTGTACTATTGAAATTTAAACGGCATATATATTTATAAAAGAATAATGCGTTAGGCTGTATTAACATAAAGGAGGATTTATTTTGGTTAAACTATTTAATGATACATTTAATATTAATGAAATTATTGATTCTAATTCTACTGAAGTTTTGTTGGAAAGCGAATTTACAATTGCTGATGATATGCCTGGTATTGAAAAATTAGTCGACACGGAAGGAAAAGCAAAGCTTAATAATGTTACAGTAACAACAGATAATATAATTGTTGACGGCAAGCTGATATATAATATTATTTATCGTTCAAACAATGAAAATGGCATAATACATTCCATGTCAGGGGAAATACCTTTCAGAGAAGAAGTTGGCGTAGAAGGTGTAACCGAAGATATGGAAGCTTTCACAAATGTCTTTATAGATTATATTGATGCCGAACAGCTGACAGAAAGAAGCTTTCTTGTTAAAGCGGTATTAATATTAGATACGGATATCTACATGAAAAGACCTGTTACATATGTTTCTGATTTAGAGTCAGACGGAAGCATTCAGGCTAAATCTAAAAATATAGCTTTTTCTGATACAATAGCAGAATTATCTGAAGAAATAAATATTAATGATGCCGTGGAGCTAAGTAAGGGTTCCGGTGAAATTGACAAAATTATTAAGACAGCTGCTGATGTTTATATGACAAACATGGATGTATTAAATGATAAAATGCTTCTTGAAGGAATATGCAAGGTTGGATTCATGTTTGTGGAAGATGATGAGCAGCATACCATAGGTTATGTATCAGAAGAATTCCCATTCACTCACTACTTGGAGCTTGAGGATTTAAGAGAAAATATGATAAAGGACATTAGTATTTCAGTAAAGGATATGACATATTCAACTACGGAAAACTTTGATGATGAGAAAAAGCTTATTGAATTTGCATTGCCCTTTACCGTAAACGCATCATTTTATGATACCATTGAGAAAAACATCATCATGGACTGCTACTCAACAGATTACGAATTGGAGCTGCAATCCGAAAAAGTAAACTTATCATCAATTAAGAAAATGACTAATGAGGTTGTAAAATATGAAAATAATTTTGATTTGCCTTCAGGGTCAGTAAAGGATATTTATTCGGTAGATATAAGCCCCAAGGTTTCGGAAAAGAGAATTGCTGACAACAAATACATCATAGATGGGTTTTTAGATGTCAACATGCTTTATTTAAACGGAGATATAAATAAAATAGACAAAGCATTTGCGTCGCTTCCCTTTGCCGCCGATTTCCTCATAGATGAAGAGGATGCATTATGTAAAATATATTCTGATATAAGAGTTCATAAATGTAATGCCTATAGGAAAGGAAACAACTCGGTAAATATAAACTGTGAGATTAATGTAGGGGTAAAATTTAAAAATGACGAGGAAATTACCGTAATAAGGGATATTGCAGAAAGAAGCCCTGTAGACAGAAGCAAGATGCCCAGCTTAATATTCAGAGTGGTTCAATCAGGAGAAACTCTGTGGGATATTGCTAAGAATTATAATTTATCAATAAACTACTTGAAAGAACTGAATGATATTCCTGAAGACAATGCTCTTGAGCCCGGAACAAAAATAATAATTGCAAGAACCGTTTAACTATCATGTTTATAAGTATTATGAATTGTATACAAAAAGAGCTGACCTTCTATTAAATGTCAGCTCTTCTTTATAAACTATTACTTCTGTATATTTCCAAACTTTGTATATTGACCTATCCACGCTAATTCAACGGTTCCTACGGGACCATTTCTTTGCTTGGTAATAATTACATCCGTTATGCCTTTTCTTTCAGATTCTTCCTTGTTGTAGTACTCATCCCTGTAAAGCATCATTACCACATCGGCATCCTGTTCAATGGCTCCGGATTCTCTCAAGTCTGACATAACGGGCCTGTGGTCATTTCTAAGCTCCGGCGCACGAGATAGCTGAGACAGTGCCAATACCGGACAATTCAGCTCTCTAGCAAGGGCTTTCAATCCTCGTGATATATTGGAAATCTCCTGCTGCCTGTTATCCGTGCGTCCCCCGTCGGACATAAGCTGCAAGTAGTCCACTACAATTAAATCTAACCCTTTTTCAATCTTAAGTCTTCTGCATTTAGACATCATTTCGAATAAGCTAACAGATGGTGTGTCATCTATATATATTTTGCAATTTGAAATTAAGCTCATGGTATTGATAAGCCTTGTCCAATCATCATCGTCTAAAGAGCCTGTCCTGAGTTTTGTGCTGTCTACCATGGATTCCTGGCTTATAATTCTTTGAACATATTGTTCCTTTGACATTTCAAGACTGAAAAGTGCAACAGATGCACCGTTCTTTACGACATTCATGGCAATATTCAAAGCAAGGGCAGTTTTTCCCATTGATGGTCTTGCTGCCAGCAATATCAAATCAGATTTCTGAAGTCCTGAAGTCATTCTGTCTAAGTCAGTGTAACCTGTTGCAAGACCTGTTATGCCTCCGCCGCTCTTGGCCCTTTCCTCAAGCTGATTAAATACAGTCATAAGGATTTCTTTAATTTCAGAAAAAGAATTGATGCTTCTGTTTTGTGAAATGGAAAAAATTCTTTGCTCAGCCAATTCTATAATTTTTTGAACATCATCATCTTCCTTATAGCCCTTCTCAATAATTTCCTGAGAAGCGCTTATAAGCTTTCGCAAGGTGGACTTTTCCCTTATAATATTACAGTATGCTTCGACATTTTTTGATGTTATTATATTTTCGGTCAGTGTCGCTAAATATTCAAACCCGCCAACATAGTCTATTTTGCCTCTTTTCTTTAGCTCCTCAAAGACAGTGACCGCATCAACAGGTATATTCTGCATATGTATTTGTTTGATGCTGTCATATATTTCCTTGTTTGCTTCATAATAAAAATCATCATAACTCAACAAATTAACCACTTTTTCGACAGCTATGTGATCAATCATACAAGAAGCTAATACAGTCTGTTCAGCTTCTGCATTATGAGGCGGTATTTTTCCAAAATTAACTATCTCAGACATTTCTACCTCTTTATTTTTCTGTTACTATTACTTTCAATTTAGCATTTACTTTAGGATGTAGTTTTATTTTAACATTGTATTCACCCACAGATTTTATGGGCTCATCTAAATCAAACTTCTTCTTATCAATTATTATTTTATGTTCTTTCTCTAAAATTTCCGATATTTCTTTTGTTGTAATTGAACCGAAAAGCTTTCCCTTTTCTCCTGTCTTTGTTTTTATGACAATAGTTTTCTTAAGCAATTCTTCTTCAAGGGCTTTAGCTTCTTCTAAAATTTCAGTTTCTTTTTCTTCTTTTTTCTTTTTTGCCAGTTCAAGATTTCTTAAATTTGCTTCTGTTGCTTCTATGGCTAAATTCTTAGGAAAAAGATAATTACGCGCATAACCGTCTTTTGCATTGATAACCTGACCCTTTTTCCCAATGTTTTTAATATCTTCCAATAGTATTACTTTCATTGTTTACTCTCCTTTCTATATTGAGCTATTGCTTCATATAGTTTAGCTTTTGCGACCTCCATATCATTAGTATGTATTTGAGCTCCGGCCATATTCAAATGACCTCCACCTCCTAAATATTCCAATATTACCTGGACATTCACTTCTCCTAGGGAGCGGCCGCTTATATTTATATAATCTTTGTTTCTGACAAGGACAAAACTTGCTTTTACATCCTTTATTGTAAGCAGTTCATCTGCACTTTGAGCTGCTGCAACATTTGAATCATCTGTATACTCATCAATATATGATACAGCTAGATCATCAAAAACAATTTCACTTTTTTCTATAATCTCCGTCTTTTTCTTCATAAAGTCGATACTTTCATTGAACAATTCTTTAACTTCAACATTGTCGGCACCCTTTCCTTTTAAAAAGGCTGCTGCTTCAAAAGTTCTTATGCCTGTTTTGAAAGTAAATGAATTTGTATCCACCACTATTCCTGCCATGAGAGCATCCGCATCAAACTTCGTAAGCTTAATATGCTCCTCCATGTATTGGATTAATTCTGCCACAAGCTCACAGGTCGAAGAAGCATATGGCTCGATATAGTCTAATAATGTGTTTTCGATATATTCTTCGCTTCTCCTATGATGGTCTATCAATACTACTTTATCAATTTGGTCAAGAAGTTCCGGAGCTTCCGTATAGCTTTTTCTGTGTGTATCCAAAACAACAAGCAGTGTGTTTTGGTCGGCAATCTCCATTGCCTTTTCTGTGGTAATAATAGATTCAATATAGTGGCCTTCTTCTTTTTTCATTCTTTCATACATATTTTTTAAAGCATGATTCACATTATTTAATACTATGTATGATTTTTTTCCTCTGCTTCTTGCAATGCAGTAAAGACCTACGGAGGCACCTAAACTGTCCATATCTCCCACTCTGTGCCCCATAATAATTACATTTGAGCTTTGGTCAATTATCTGTCTCAAGGCATATGATATGATTCTTGCTCTGACCTTAGTTCTTTTCTCTACAGCTTTGCTTTTACCGCCGTAAAATTTAACTGAATTAATCCTTTTAACTACAACTTGGTCTCCTCCTCTTCCTAAAGCTACATCAAGAGCCCCCTTGGAATAATCCAAAAGCTGAGTTAAGTTCTTAGCCATTGCACCTGTACCTATACTCAGTGTAAAGTTAAAATCATTGGTACCTTTTATTGATTTTACATCATCAAGCATGCTAAATTTCTGTTCTTCCAATGTTTCAAGATATTTATTTTCAATCATCATCAAAAATTTGTGATTGTCATATTTCAGAACAAATCCATTCATTTCTGCAGCATATTTATTTAGAATCTTTTCTATCTGGGCGGTCATGGAAGATTTTTCACCCAACTCTAATTTTTCTGATATTTCGTCATAATTATCTATTTGAACAAGCATTGTAATAGGTCGTTCATCATTATATTTATTTCTCAAGGTGACAAATGCCGTGTTTTCATTCCAATAGCATACATATGAGTTACCTTCACCAAATCGTCCCTCTTCAAGTTCATAATATAATACATTGAAACTTCTGCCTGTCCCCGGAATTTCTATGTTGCTTATAGTGCCTTCCTTATTTCCATCCATTGAGTTCAGTGGAAATCCCCCAATAAATTCTTCTATATTTTCAATAACATCCAAATTATTTTGTAGCAGCTCTTTAAATTTATTGTTAAACCAGAACATTTTTCCGTTAAGTCCAATTATGCATATCGGCAAGGGAGAATAATAAAAGGAATTTATTGATAAATTTTCTAAATTTTTCGTATAATTAATAATATAGTCTTTAAGTTCCTTTTTTCTTAATAGTTGTTTTCTTAGTGTAAAAATTGTTATTAAAAGTAAAACTAATCCTGCCGAGGCAGCATAAATAAACATGCCTTCAAGTAAAAAGACTACTATTAATAACAAAATAAATACAAAGTAAATAAAACTATCATCCTTCAAAAACATTGGCGTTTTTTTATCCATAATGCCTCCTTCAACTATAGGGCTCTGTTTAATTTTCTTAAATTTACGGTTAAATCAACTAATCCGATAATTGCATAAATCACGCTGAAATTTATAATCATAAGTACAATCATTGCCAATACTATTGTTTTTACAAATTTACTCATTCCGCTTTTATCTATAAAGAATTTTAATACTGCAATTCCCTGTAAAAGCATAGCCATAAAAACGATAATAAATAGATTCAGCTGAATTATTTCAATATTAATATTTGACAATCTTAACAAAAATGACAAAAGCAGCAATCCTGCCATTGCAATCATAAAGCTTCTTGGAAAAGAGAAATGACTTATTCCCTCGTGCTCTTTTATATTTATTGAAAACCGCCTTGCGAATTTACTTGCAACAATATAATTAATGTATGATGTGACAACGGATGCTGCTATCAATACAGCCGGAAATACATTTGTTACAATGAAATTCATCATTGGAGCCATTTCTTCTATATTCCTTACATACTCATCTAATTGCTCAGTTCTCATCTGGTCAGGAATACTTTCAAATAAACCTCTGGTCATTTCAAAGCTTTGCTCATACGCTTCAGCAACTCTATCTATAAAATTAATGCCCATTAGAGAATTTAAAAGCAATATTAATACAACAAAGGAAATCATATAAGAAGCTGAGCCAAACAATATTGCTTTGTTGGCATCTTCATCACTGCAAATTCCATATGTAAGGGCAAGAGCCAAAGGAGTATATAATATGAGAAATATAAGACCCGTTTGTATTCCCAAAAGCATGGAAATTATCAAATCTGATGCTATTAAAGCTAAAATTGAATATTTAAGCCCCTTCCTCTTACCTAAAATAATTGCGGGAGTGGGATAAAAAAACATTAGTATTGTAATAAAAGATGATAAATAAGCAACTATAACCAATATTCCGGTTATCATTGCCGATTCTGTAATATTTGATGTTTTTAGGTTTCTGTTCATCTCAACCTCGCATATCTGATTATAGTATTTTACCCTATAATCAACTTAAAGTCAAAAACTTATTTATAAGCAGCCGCAGTCTAAGCTCACGCCTAAAAATAGGGTCAGGGCATCTCTAACTTTCTGTACAATGTTGCAATGCTTATACCAAGCTGCCTTGCAGCTTCCTTTTTAGATTCCAAATCATCGCCCAATTCCTGAATTCTATTACTTATGACAGATTTTTCATACAGCTTGGTCAATTCTGACAATGTTAAGTTCTCGGCAGGGGATGCACCAATTTTCTTTCTCAGATTATCTGCCCCTATATGACTGTTTTCTTCAAATATTACAGCATATTCAATTAAGTTTCTCAGCTCCCTAATGTTTCCGGGGAACTTATATCTCATCAATAACTGCTCTGCTTCAGCCGTAAAGCCTTTTAGTTCCTTTTTGTAAACATTGTTAAACCTGTTAAGGAAATACCTTGATAATATAATCACATCATATCCTCGTTCTCTTAAAGGAGGCAGATTAATGGGAACTACATTAAGTCTGTAATATAAATCATCTCTGAATAAATTGTTTTCAACCATAGACGCCAAGGAGCTGTGAGTAGCGGAAATTATCCTGGGGTTAACCTTTATGGGAGTATTTCCTCCCACTCTAAGTATTTCCTTTTCTTCAAGAGCTCTGTTTAATTTTACCTGCATTGATAATGGAAGGTCACCTATTTCATCCAAAAACAGTGTCCCATCCTTGCATATTTCAAATTTGCCGGGATTACCCGTTACATTGGCTCCCGTAAATGAGCCCTTTTCATATCCGAAAAGCTCGCTTTCAATCAGATTTTCAGGAATTGCTCCGCAATTTATGGCCATGAACACTTCCTTTTTCCTGCTACTCAAATTATGTATTGCTCGGGCAAAGACTTCCTTGCCGGTACCGGTTTCACCTAAGATTAAAACAGCAACATTACTGTCAGCCACCTGCATGGCTTCTCTTCTTGCTTGTTTTAAAAGCTCACTTTCCCCTACTATATCATCAAATGTCACTATGTCTTTCTTCCTGCTGAATTCAATTACCGATTCCTTCATTTTGTTGAAATCGGACAAAACTAATACTGTTCCTTCCCTCTTACCTTTTACCAATATGGGGTTGGCATTTATAACAAATTCTGTTTTATTAAGCTTAACAGGACCTACTTCTCCGATAAAACCCTTGGCAATAAAATTATTGTAGACCTTTTCCGAAAGTAAATTCCATAAATCCGGTATATTTGAGGTATTTATATTTAATCTTTCGTTTGCAAAGTTGTTGGTATTTATAACGTCATAATTATTGTTTATGATAATGATACCTTCATTTAATGAATTAATAAGAGTCATCAATTCAGATGAGGAATATTCCAACATTTTCATAATCTTCTTTTCACTGACAACGGTAGATATAATATGTACTAACTGGCTTTCAAAATTCATAAAGCTTTCACGATTCATTAATAGATTTTGTCTTGCCTTCTCATCATAGGCACACATTCCTATCACACCTATTATTTTCCCGCTGAACTTGATTGGAATGCATAATTCGACTAGTTCCTTGCAGTTTTCTATATTTTCGCATTCGAAACATAAGGGGTCTTCTTTGGGATTTTCCAAAAAATACTGCTCCCCTGTAATAATGCATTTATGAAAGGCAGAATAAATAGGAGCCTTAGCTCCAAGGCTGAATTCTTCATTAACAGTGGAGGCAATCCTTTGAAGACCTTCATCCACAATAGTAATATCCACATTTGTTACAGCATGCATTGCTTCAATAATATGCTGAAGTTCATGCTTAATACTCATAAGAATATTCATAATATCAACCTTCCTTATTAATATTATAATACAATACATTGTTTTATTCTATAGAAATTTAAAATTTATAAGATGATTTATCATTTTTGATAATAAGCTTGCAAAATTGATAAACGTTTAAAAAGTTCAAATTATATAAGTCTATTTTCTTTTATATATTTTATTATCATTCTTGATAATTGCCTTCTATTCTTTTTTTCATAAACGGCTATTTTTCAATCAATTCCTTTGAGCATACCATTGGCACGATTCATGCATGATATTATTAAAAGTACCCTTTGTCATCCTGAGCAATAGCAAAGGATGCTCTAACCATATTTTTAAATTAGAAGAGGAGATGCATTATGAAAACTAATCTATTGACAAATATATTAAAAAATCAAGTTACTCCTGCATTAGGCTGCACCGAGCCCGGAGCTGTCGCCTATGCAGTAGCAAGAGCAAAAGAAATATTAGGAGCTGAAGTTAAAAAACTTAATATTGAGGTTGACAAAAATATATTGAAAAACGGAGTTAGTGTCGGTATTCCGGGAACAAAGGAGCATGGCATAATATTTGCGGCAGCCCTCTCTTTGGTAATAGGTAAATCGGAATATGTATTGGAAGTACTGAAGGATGTAGATGAAGCCAGCATTGATGAAGCATTGGAAATTGTTGATGCAAGTATCATAGACCTGAAGTTGAATTCTTTTACTCAAGGATTGTATATTAAAGCTGAGGCAATCGGAAATAAGGATAAAGCAACAGTTATTATACAAGATGCTCATACCAACATTATTTTTGAAAGAAAAAATAATGAAGTTTTATTAAACAAAAACTATACTTCTACCAGCTTAGAGAAGAAAACAAGCAATGAAATTAAATTTGAAATAAAGAACTTTACTATTGATGAACTTATTGATTATGTCAACAAGGTAGCTCTTGAAGAGATTGCTTTCATTCAAAATGGAATTGACATGAATTTTAAAATTGCCCATGCAGGATTAAAGGAAAATACAGGTGTTGGTTTAGGAAATTATTTGTATAATAAGGCAGATGATGTCTTCACTATGGCTAAGGCATATACAGCTGCTGCTTCAGAGGCCAGAATGTCCGGATACCTTTTGCCCGTAATGAGCAGTGCCGGTTCAGGCAATCATGGTTTGGTTGCAATTATTCCAATATCCTATATTGGTCGTGAAAAGAAAATTCCAAAGGAAAATATTTTACGCTCAGTAGCCTTAAGCCATTTGATTACCATTTATGTAAAGGTATATTTGGGAACACTTTCACCGGTTTGCGGTTGCGCAGTGGCTGCGGGGGTAGGTTGTGCTGCAGGTCTTACATATATGTTAGGTGGTGACAAGGATCAGATTAATGGCTCCATAAACAATATGATAGCAGGAATTTCGGGAATGCTCTGTGACGGGGCGAAATTAGGATGTGCTTACAAGCTGTCAATATCGGTTGATGCTGCCGTTGATGCTGCAAAAATGGCCTTAGAAAAAATATATATTCCTGAAAATAACGGCATTTTAGGCTGCACAGCGGAAAAATCGATACAAAACTTATCTAAGGTTTCAAATGTGGGCATGGACCATACAGATGAAGTAATACTTGATGTTATCATTAATAAGTGCTAACATAACAATATCCTATTATACTAAAGAATCGAGGTAGCTTATGAAAAAGAGAATTAGTTTGTTTATTGCAGTTTTAATGTTAATTTTTTCATTTTCTTCTGTATGGGCTTTTGAAATCGACGAGGAAAAGTTCAGCGAAGATGTTGAATTTATGAAGAAAGTAATATATTTTATACTTGACAATTATAAATATGAAGTCAACCAAGAAGATATTATTAATGGTCTTTATGAAGGGTTTTTCAACGTTTTGGATGATTACAGCACTTACTACACACCTAAGGAATACCAAGTATTGCTTGAAGATACAGCAGGAGAATTTTCAGGCATAGGGGTTCAAATAATTGATATAAACGGACAAGTTGTGGTATTGACTCCTCTGCCTGACTCACCGGCAATTAAAGCAGGGATTAAAGCCGGTGATATAATAAAGGCTGTTGATGGGTATGATATAACAGGAGCCACTTCAAATCAGGCATCTCTTCTTATAAGGGGAGAAGAAGGAACACCTGTGAAAATAAGCATCCTAAGGGGCAATGAAACCCTTACTTTTGATTTAATTAGGAGTACTATAGTAATAAGCAATGTTGAAGGCAAAATATTAGAAGATAATATAGGATATTTAAAAGTCACTTCTTTTTCTGATAATACAGTTGAGCTTGTAGAAAGAGAGCTTTCGATATTTGACGAAAATAATGTGAATAAAATTGTAATAGATATGCGTAATAATGGCGGAGGAACATTACAGTCTGCTGTTGACCTGTTAAATTTATTTGTTACGGAAGGACCTTTAGTATATGTGGACTATGCAAACGGCGAAGAAGATATTTATGAAAGCAAGCTAAAGGAACGGAAATATGAAATAGCCGTACTGATTAACGAAGGAAGCGCCAGCGCAACGGAAATATTTGCAGGCGCAGTTAAGTACAAAAATGAAGGAGTTATTATAGGCACAAATTCTTACGGAAAAGGTGTTGTTCAGTCCCTGTATCACTTAGATGACGGAAGCGGAGTAAAATTTACCACAGCAGAATACTTTTCCGTAGATAGAATACCTGTACATAAAATCGGAATAAGCCCCGATATTGTTGTAGAAAACGAAAAACCGGATATTTCCAAATATCCTCAATTCAGCAAGGAACAAAAACCTCAATTAGGAAATGTCAGCCTTGATGTTTTAGCGGCTGAAATGATACTTATGGAATTAGGTTATGAAATAGAGAAGCCGGATGGAGTTTATGACCTTGTATCCTTTAAACAAATTATGAAATTCCAGGAAGATAATTTTTTGTTTCCATACGGAATAATTGATTTTGCTACTCAGGATGCGCTTTACAATGCTATGATAAAACACACCGAAACCAACACAGAAGACTTGCAGCTGAAGGCTGCCATAGAAGCATTAAAATAAAATGATTGGGGACATTCCTTTCCCTAAAGAAGAGGTTTGTCCCCATACCTAAGCTCTGCTTATTGAAGCTTGATCAAAACCTTCGGATATATTCATATTGCAAGCATTTAATATTCCTCTGCAGATTGTTTCTGCCATATCATAAATAAGAGAAAGCCTTGTATCCTTAACCAAATCATGAAATTCCTTATCACTGGAATTTACAATTCCAATTATGGATATATCCCCGATTTCCGGAAGAAATTTACCTATACCTTTCCCCGGTGTAATCGAGCCTTCTCTAACTTCTATAATTCCCTGATTTTTCTTGTTACTTAAACAAGCATCCACTGCTATTATGCAGTTATAATTCTTGCGTCTTAAGTCTTTTACATATTCATTGATGTTCATTGCATGAACGGGTTTTTCTAAAGTACCGTAAATATCAGCCTTGATATTTTCTTTCATCAGTAAAGTACCTGTTAAGGGTCCCAAGCTGTCTATTATACATTTATCAGTTCCTATACATACTAGAGCTGCATTATTCATGTGCTCAGCCAAAAAATGTCCTATTTTAATTGGCGCAAAGCTGTTCTTGTAATGTACTTCTATCGGATTCAAAGGAAACACCCCCTATGTGTTAGTATATACACACAGGGGGTGTTTTATGCCTTATTCTTCCCAATAATAATCATCATGTCTTATATAGTCATTATCAAGAGCTAAATCTTCATTAGTGCAATATCCAAGGTCTATGGCTGTCTTTCTCAGTACCAAATAAAGCTGTGCTTCAGCTGCATTGTAATAAGGGTTTACAAATAAAATTCCTACTCCAAGTGCCAAGAGTCCAAGCAGATACCATCCTAAAAAGGACAGCTGCAAGACAAATAAGTCAAATTTATTTCCATCCATCATTTTACTGCTTAAAGTTATAGCATTATCTGCACCCAAATTAGGATTGTCTGCCAAAATATAAGGAACCATTCGATATGCATAGGATTTTATAATACCGGGTATAATCAATAATAATGACCAAAGGAAAACATATATATCTTTTAAGAGCATTGTAGAAATTATTCCTCTAAAATTTTCTGAAGCAAAAGCAAAGCTGTAACAGCCCGCATCCTTCTTGTATTGAGCTGACTGTATAAAGAATTTTCGAGAGCCTATTTCCAATGAATAACCGATTAATATTCTATAAGCGATTACAAGAATAACAAAAGCAACAATAATAATAATATATTCCGAAAAATCAACCCATTCGCTAACTTTTTCTCCTGCGTCTCGGCCAGATGACCCACCGCTGCCATCTGCACCTGATAAAAGTAAAACCAAACTGATTAAAAAGGACTTCCAGTATTTTTCCTTTAAAACTTCCTTTGCTTTAGTCTTAAGCTCTGCTCTATCCCACATAGCCCCTCCTTGTTAATCTCTATAATATATTATACTAAATTATCAACTTTATGACACTAGCCCCTTCCCTTTGTCAGATATAAAATGAAAGGGCGCAATAGACCAAGAGCAGTGCCATAATAATATTGACAGTTCTATGGTTTTTAAATAAAAATTTCTGGAATATAGCTCCGAACATTGCCCAACTGCAGGTAGACATAAAACTAACAGATGCTAAAAACAATGAAAATATGCTTAACACGAAAACAGATTTATAATATGGGGCAATAAATGTTGATACTATGGTAATACAATATATGATAACCTTTACGTTAACGAATTGCAGCAAAATTCCGGCGGTAAAAGTATTGGTAGCCCTTCTTTCATCTTGGTCATGGGGCTTGCTGTAATATGTTTTCCAAGCAAGCCATAATATATAAGAGGCTCCTATAAATGTCATAAGTGGTTTTATTGCGGGAATTAAGCTATACAAAGTAAAACTCAAAAAACTGCTTAATACCATAATAATCAAAAATCCGAAAAACACTCCGGCATTAAATATTATACTCTTTTTAAATCCGTATCTGCTTGCATTGGACATAGCCATTATATTGTTTGGTCCCGGTGTAAAGGTTGTTATGAAAACATAAGATAAAAATGCTGCAATATTGGGCATGGTTCACCTCACATACTTGTATGAAATAATAATACAGCTTGTACTTGATTTAGTCAATTAATATTAAAAAGTCAAAAGGACCTGCACTTTTCCAAGAATATTTTTATATTATTCTTTTCTTTTAGTACATCTACATACCTTCTTCCCATCCTGTCACAAAAGCCTAATAATGCAATTTCATTGATATCCGTTTCTTCTCTCATGGATTTAATATCAGCAAAGGGCATATTTTTGACCACATGAAGTATTTGCATATGCCATCTGACAAGCCCCTTTACTTTATTGATGAATTTTTCATCTGTCGTAAATTCCCGAAGAAATTTCTCGCTTAGGTCTGCTCCCACAGATTCGTGATTATAAGCTGTGATTCTGCCTTTTTTATTTTTTGTTGTTTCAGCCTTTCCTATATCATGCAAGAGTGCTGCCCACATAAAAGCTTTTTCATCCCTGCTTTTATTTCTATGCCCTGCCGCTTCATCAAGAACCAGCATTGTATGATTCCAAGCATTGCCTTCAGGATGATGAATTGGTGACTGTTCAGTTTCCTTAAGTTTATAAAGCATGGAAAATGGATATTCTTTAAACATTTTAGTATTCAAAATAGAGTTAAGAAATATGGAGGGTTGTTGATCAAGTAAAATATGATTATTTATTTCATTCAGGAGCAATAATTTATTATCATCACTGATTATGTTTAAATTCAATTTCTTTTGTTTAAGTTGCATAATTACCTCTGTCAAAAATATAATGTTTCAGCTCATAAGGTTAACATTCCAACTTAAATAAAGAAATATTCTGTTAATTTTTACATTGTTTATGTATTAAATAATATAGATATTTTCTTTTTATCAATTAACATTTGTGTTATAATGAATGCAAACAATGAAGCAAAGACTGTGGTCTTTGCCCCCATGCATTCATTGTATCGGTGTGAAGCAAGCCTTTTTACGGCTTGCACTTATGATAAAATGAATATTATGCTAAAGGGGTTATAGCCATATTATTGAAATTATGCAAAAAGGAGCAGAAATGAATTTTAGAAATCTAATTATTAATTTATTAAGCATGATTAAGAAACCTAATGATTTTCAAAATCATGATTTCTATAATCAGGATTTTCAGACAGAGAATAAACCTCCTTCGAAGCCTGGTAAATTTAAATTTTTGTTGATTTTACCTGTATTGATTGCTGCAGGGGCTGTAATACTGTCTTGTCAGTACACGGTAGAAGAAACCGAACAGGCTGTTGTAACGACACTCGGCAAGGTTACAAGCGTGGAATCGGCAGGATTGCATTTTAAACTGCCCTATCCCTTACAGGGTGTAACCAAGGTGGCGGTAAATAAAACACAAAAATTACAAATAGGCTACTCAAGTGATAGTGAGTATGACAGCTATTCAGCTTCATCAATAGCAGATGAAGCAAAAATGATAACGGGAGACTTTAATATTGTAAATATAGACTTCTTCATTGAATGGAAAATTTCAGATCCTGTAAAGTTTTTATATAATTCGGATGAGCCGGCACAAATATTAAAGATGGTATCACAGTCATCGGCAAGAAGCATAATTGGCTCGAAGAATGTAGATGGGGTATTAACAACCGAAAAATCAATAATTCAGGCAGAAATCAAGGAAAAAATAGTCAGCAAGCTAAAAAATTATGATTTAGGCATTCAGCTCTTAGATGTTAAAATTCAAGACAGTGAACCCCCCACACAAGAAGTAATTCAGGCTTTTAAAGAAGTCGAAACAGCAAAACAGGAAAAGGAAACAAGGATAAATGAAGCCTTGGCTTACAGGAATAAAACACTGCCTGCAGCTGAAAGCAGTGCGGATAAATTAATCAGGGAAGCAGAATCTTACAGGGAATCCAAAATTAATGAGGCAAAAGGTGATGTAGCAAGATTCAATGCAATGTATACGGAATATGCAAAAAATAAAGATATAACCAAAACAAGAATGTATTTGGAGACCATAGAAGAAATACTTCCCGGTGTAAAAGTATATGTTGATTCATCAGAGGGCGGAGTGCAGAAATTACTGCCTTTAGAAAGCTTTAATACAACTTTTTCCAACGGAGGTGAAAATTAATGCAGGAAACTAAAAAGAAAGGCAAGTCGGGGTTTCTCATAAAATTAATAATATTTATTGTATTGGTAATATCAATTACCAACACAGCCTATATTGTAAGAGAAAACGAATATGCTTATGTAACCAGATTTTCAAAATTTGTAAAAATTCAAGATGCTGCAGGACTGCATTTTAAGATCCCTTTGTTGGATAAAATAGAGAAAATACCTCAGTATAGAATGATGTATGACATACCTCCCTCAGAAGTTCTGACCGGTGACAAAAAAACATTGGTGGTAGATAATTTTACAGTATGGCAGATAGACGACCCCTATACATTTATGAGGACAGTATCTAGGATATCTGAGATGGAGAACCGTATCGATGCGGTAGTTTACAATGCAGTAAAAAACACATTGGGAACAATGGACCAAACAGCTATCATTAATTCCGACAACAGCTCTATTGATGACGTTAATGATAAGATAACAGAATTGGTTAATGCCCAGCTGAAAAACTACGGCGTATCTACGGTAGCGGTTGAAATTAAAAGATTAGACCTACCCAAAGACAATGAATCCGCTGTATATAACAGAATGATTTCGGAAAGAACACAAATGGCGGAAAGCTTCAGAGCGGAAGGTAATTTAGAAGCAAGCAAGGTAATCAATGAAACAGATAAAGAAGTGGGAATACTCATGTCTAAAGCAGCTGCAAGAGCGGAGGAGCTGAAAGGTCAAGGCGAAAGCGAATACATGAAAATTATAGCCGAAGCTTATTCCACAGAAGACAGAATGAATTATTACGAATTCATAAGAAGCTTAGAGGCCCTTAAAATTGCCATGAAGGGCGAAAAAACACTTATCCTTCCTGCAGACAGCTTTATAGTCAGAGTACTGAACGGCTATTAACAATCACTTTGGTTACAGTCATTAAAACAGCTCATTCAATAGGGATGAGCTGTTAATATTTACTTATAGGTCTATTTCATTTAATATATCCTTTATAATCTTCATTTCTTCTCTGTTTAGCGTTACTCCTTTTCCCATTCTTTCATGGCCGGGCGCCCATTCTCTTATATCGAATTTAGGTTCTCTGTCATTCCAGCTGACCATGTTTAATTCCTTTGTCCAACCCTTTGCAGATTCAGAAAGCATAGCTAATTCTTCAGTTATTTCATATTTTATTTCAGCCATATTATCCTCCATAACTTTATTAAGATATTATTATATGAATACATTTATCCATAATATTATACCGCAAATCAGCAATAATTACTATATTGTATCTGACAAGTTTTGGAATTTTGGATACAGGTACTCAAATTTACCAATCAATCTAATTTGTATCAAAGTGTTTTAAACTATGCTATAATAAAAATAATAATTTTAGGAGTAAGAAAATGAAGAAAAGGGATATATTGCTGTCAACTTTATTAGTAACTTTATGGGGTGTAAATTTTACAGTCATTAAACTTGGATTAGACGGAGTCCCATCAATGTTGTTAGTTTCATTGCGATTCCTGCTTACATCATTTCCTGCAATATTTTTTGTAAAAAAGCCGAAAACAGAGTTAAAATATATTATATTATACGGACTTACTGTAGGAGTCGGGCAGTTTGCCTGCTTGTTTTATGCAATGCAAATAGGAATGCCTGCAGGCATAGCTTCAATTGTACTTCAAATTCAAGCTTTTATATCACCCCTTATGGCAATGTCGTTTTTAAATGAAAAACTAAATTCAAAACATATAATCGGGTTATTAATATCAGCGGCAGGATTGACATTTATTGCAATGGCTTCTATCGGAAACAATATTAATAGTGTGCCTGTCTTAGCCTTCATACTTATGTTAGCGGCACCTGCTTTTTGGGCTGCTTCTAATATTATTGCAAGAATTGCTTCTGACAAGGCGGCTATAAAGGGTGAAAAGCTGAATATGGTAAGCATGGTTGTTTGGTCAGGATTAGTTCCCCCGGTTCCCATGATGATTCTGGCACTAATTTTGGATACACCGGAAACCATTCTTAATGCATTGATTAACTTAAATGCTACTTCAATATTTGCGGTCTTTTATTTAGCTTATGCTGCAACATTAATCGGATATGGCATTTGGAGTATACTAATAGCAAGCTATCCAATGAGCATGGTTGCACCAATTCCCCTTTTGGTTCCCATAGTTGCATTATTGTCGGCAAGAATAGTTCTTTCGGAACAACTCTCCCCACTGCAGTGGACCGGATTTATTGTTATTTTAACCGGCCTTGCAATAGCCAATACTAATTTTATTAAATATTTTCAAAAAAGGTAGCCTTCTGAAACTAAAGTCGAATATAAGGTTTTTTACTTTAAAATAGTAAGGGCTAATTTTCTTCAATTATATTTAGACCTTTAATTCGAATTTTCCTTAGATATTCCACAACATTTGCAGATATTTCATCCATATCTGTCTTATTTAAGATTATTATAGTTGTACTCCTTTCATTGCAAACTGCTTCCAGCAGCTTTACAAAGGCATTGATAATGCGAACATCCATCACTTCTCTTTTGTAATCAAGCATATCAATTTCTTCAGTGTAAAATTTCAAAATGTCGCTCTGGATATAACCTAAATCAATCAACTGTTTCTCACTTAACTTTTTAATACAATCATCAATTCCTAAATCAACAATCTTCCCTATAACATCAGATATCCAGAAATAATCTACATTTTTTATACAATAAGAAATTATTTTTATATCTGATATATTGTTTGTATTTTTCACTGTAGCCTTTGCACTGTTGCTTGTTTCACCCAATTCCGATACAGACATTTTAATCTCATTATATTTATTTCTAAGTTCATTTGAAGGATGGATTCCAAGACTGCATGATAAATTGTAGCTGAATTCGTTGAAATATTTTATTGCAAGTGCCCGCTTACCGATTTTTCGGTAAATATCCATAAGCTTTAGAGCAATTTTCTCGTCATAGGGCTCAATTTCCAAAATTTCTTTTAATACTTCAATGCAGACATCATACATTTTATCATTTTCATAAACTTCAGCCAACCTTTGCAGTATTTTTACCTTACGCTGCTCAAAATTTATTCTTTCATATATAATTAAATCGTTGAATTCGTCACATTTATTGAAATAGCAACCTTCCAATAAATCGCCTCGAAAGAGCCTTTTTAGCTTTAACATACTGTCAACCGTATCTCGGCAGCTTGGTTTAAATTTCATTATGTCATTAATATCACAATCATAATCATATTTACTGTTTATACTGCAGCATTCAGTATCCACCTTTATAAATGAATTGTTATTTTTATCCTCTAATATATTTTTCTTTATAAGCCACAAATTATATCTTAAATTATATTTTGCAGCATCTGTATTGCTGTCCGGCCACAAGTATCCAATAATTTTATCTCTGCTTAAATATCTTTTCTCATTTAAGACTAGAAGGCAAATTAAAGCAACAGCTTTGTTTCCAAGCTTATCTTCAATTTCCTTACCATTATATTCAATTTTAGATTTCCCTAAAAAATGTAAATTCAGCATAACCTTTACCTTATATTATTTATCCAAGGTTGTTAAACAATATTTCCCCTGATTTAATTGTTATTGATACTTTTATTTTGTCAATTTCAGCTAAGGGAACCGATAAAATATCCTTGTCTAAAATCACAACATCTGCTAACTTCCCTACTTCTAAAGTGCCCTTAATATTTTCTTCAAAAACACCATATGCACCATCACAGGTAAACATTTTCAAAGCCTGGTATAAATCTACCCTATGTTCCTCAACCGGGTGGTTTACTGCAGAATAAATTCCTAAAAGAGGATTTGGCTCTGTAACATCGCTGTCAGAACCTCCGCATATAACAACACCCTTATCAATTATCTTTTTAAAAGGGTTTGTCCTTTTATAATTTTCTCCCAGTCTTTGTTCATACATTTTTCCCTTTCCTCCCCAGTATACTTCATATGATGGTTGCATGGAAAGAATAATATTTAAATCTTTTGCTCTTTTAATCTGCTTGTCATTAATCAACTCAGCGTGCTCCAACCTATGACGAAGACCTGTTATGCCTGTTTGATACAGTGCATTTTCATGAGCATTAAGGGCTGATTCTATAGCCCTGTCCCCGATTGTATACAATGCTAACTGTAAGTTGTTTTTATAACACTGTATTACAAAATCATTAAGCTCCTGCTGTGACATACGAAGGCTGCCCATAGTTCCGGGACAATCTGCATATTCAAAGGAAAGAGCCGCAGTTCTTGCCCCAAATGTACCGTCAATATATAAGCATCCTCCAATCCTGTTAAGTCCCATGGTCCTGACTTTATCTATATCCATTGTCTGATAAAAAAGCACCATATCTATTGGAAATTCATTGCCATGCTCAAAAATAAACTCTGCATCCTTGTCACAGTACATAAATCCACCTTCCATGGCATTTATCGTAGTAATACCATTCATTAGCAGGGTTGACATCATTTCTGATACTGCACTCTTTCTGGTAATTTTGGATATGTTTTTTAGTATATTTGTTCTCAAAATTGCATTAGCTTGTTTTCTGAAAATTCCTGTAGGCATCTGTTTCTCATCCATATCAATGCCTTCAGCAGTAAAAGGTATTTTGAAATACAACATGGCACAGGTGTTAAGAATACTCACTTGATATTCCATTGAATTAAGCACTACAGGCACATCATTACAATACTTGTCTATGAGTACCCTCCCGGGATATTTTTTTTCTTTGAATTGTCCCTCGGAAATGCGAATGCCACGAATATAATCTCCTACGAAGAACTTGGATGCTTCTCTTATTTTTTCCCCCATTTCTTCATGTGTTTTTACCTGGCTCAAATCAAAACTGACAGAGTTTAATGCAGTTTGAACTGCATGGAAATGACTGTCAATAAATCCCGGAAGTACTGTATTTCCTTTTGCATCAAAAACCATAGTTTCATTTCCTATGAGGTCTTCATATTCAGAATTGTTACCTATTGCAATTATTCTGTTTTTTTCAATAGCAACCCAATCCATGATTTCTTTGTCTTTCATGGTCATGCATCTTCCGTTTCTGATTAATATATCTGCACGCATCCGATTTCCTCCAAATAATCCTTTTATTAATTATATCACACACAAATAACATATCAATAAAATAAAAGGAAAAGACCATTTTGCCTTTTCCTTTTATTTTAAAATTATGAGCAAAGTACCTCTACAAGAAAAGAGTAAACAACCTCTGCGGTTTTTACGACTGACTCCAATTCCACGTATTCATCACTTCCGTGAAAATTACTGCCGGCAGCACCAAAAATAACAACCGGTGCACCTAATCTTGTGCCTAAATAATTAAAGTCTCCAATACTTTGAAAATATGAAATACTTGGGTTTGTATTGCATACCTTTCTTATTGCACCTAAAAAAGCTTTTGTCATAGGATCATCACCGCTTATGGTATAGGGCAAAAATCCCCTTGACCCTTCTGATGGTGCTTCTCTGAAATTTATCTTATAACTGCATTTGATGTTTGCTCTTTTGATAGCTTTTTTAATTTCCTCTGTTATACTTTCTTCGTTTTCTCCAACTACGATGTGCCAGAATAAACGTATCTTTGCATAATCAGGTACGCTGCAGGCTCCTCCGTCACATTCGACGGCAACCACGCATGCTGAGCCTTTACCAAGATGAGGATCCTGGATATAATCTGCATTTTCCAACTGACATATTACTTTTGCTGCATCATCGGCTGCACTTATTCCCAGTCCGGGAGTAGCTGCATGAGCTGACTTCCCGAACAACTCAATTTCCAAACCATAACCTCCCCTGGCTCCAAAGCAGATATCAGGGAATTCATTGCCGCTAAATCCTGCAGATGGCTCAGTTACAATTGAAAAATCAATATCCTTTAAGTATCCATCTTCAATTAAAGCATTCGTTCCCATGCCATAGGGTCCCTCTTCTACAGATACATAGGTTGCAATTATTTTTCCATTGAAATCCTTATGGTTTTGAGTAAAAGCTTTCAATGCTATCATGCTGGCAGCACAGCCGGATTTCATATCCAAAGCACCTAATCCATACAGCCTGTCGCCTTTTAATTCACCTTTGGGATTTTTTGTCCATCCTTTAGAAAGCATCACTGTATCCAAATGTCCATTAAGACATATTACGGGACCACTCTTCTTACCTTCTATATTAACTACAATATTTTTTCCTCTAAAATCAGTAACCCTTGACTCATGATATTCATGTATGGAAGCATCCATCTTGTTTTTCCTAAACCAGTCGTGGACATACTTCATTATTTTGTCTTCCTCGAAATACGGGCTGTCAATATTGACTAAATCCATCAATAGCTTTGTAGTTTGCTCCCTTTCGATTTTATACATTTCGTTCACCTACTGTCTTTTAGCATTTTTTAAAACTTATTCTGCAATATCAGTAATCTCCCTTAGTCAGTACTTGTTGCTTTTTCAGAAGCTTCCTCATACCAAACAAACTTTCCGGTATATGCATAAATAATTGCAATAACCGGAGTTATATAAGCCAAGAATGCATATGGAAAATACTCTAAAGTATTTACTCCAAGTACTCCGGTAAAGAATACACCGCACAATCCCCAAGGTACCAAGGGTGATGTTACAGTACCTGCGTCCTCACAGGTTCTTGAAGCAACATCAGTCCTTATGCCTAATTTCCTATATGCAGGCAAGTACATTCTTCCAGGTATAATAATTGATACATACTGACTAGCAGATAACATGTTTACGATAATTGTAGAGAATACATGTGTGGTAATAAGATTTTTTGCATTTTTTGTAAGCCCTTTCATACTGTCCAACAGGGTATCCATTGCACCGGATTTTTCAAGAATACCTCCAAATGAAAGACCTAAGAAACCTAAGGATACTGTCCACATCATAGACTGTATACCGCCCCTGTTAAGAAGTGCATTAACTTGGTCAACACCCACATCAATAACAAATCCATAATTCATAAATGCCATCATTTCTATAATA
>JAAYPY010000177.1 GCA_012519555.1 Tissierellia bacterium
CCGAACAATTTGATATGACTCCTGCTACGATTTCCTATCACTTGTCTCAGCTTAAAAAAGCAGGATTACTGTTTGAAACCAAATATAAAAATTATATATATTATGAAATCAACGTCTCGGTATTTGAAGAATTAATGTTGTGGTTCACACAGTTTGGAGGTGTTAATGATGAGAATGAAAGTTGACAAACTGTTGATAATCAGTACGATTATTTGTTTGCTCCCCATAATATTATCCTTAATTATGTACGATAAATTGCCTGACACAATGCCTATCCACTGGGATATCAAAGGGAATCCGGACAACTACGGCTCAAAGTTTTTTGCTGTCATAGGTCTTCCTTTAATGATGGCAGGGCTGAATTTAATTACGCATTTTGCATTGAACACCGACCCTAAAAGAGCAAACCCTTCGATTGTTTTAAAGGTTATCGGAAAATTGACCATACCTTTTATGACTGTGACCTTGGTACCCATAACTATATTTGCCGGCTTGGGATATGACATACCCATAGAAAAAATTGTACCTGCCTTTGTCGGTTTGTTATTTATAGTAATAGGTAACTACCTGCCTAAAAGCAAACAAAACTACACAGTTGGAATAAAGCTCCCTTGGACCTTGAACAATGAAACAAATTGGAACAAAACACATCGCTTGGCCGGGTATTTATGGATGATAGGTGGGGTTTTGATGTTTGTAAACAGCTTTTTGAAGATATATTGGACACATGTATTTTTTAGTATAATATTATGCATGGTTTTCATACCGGCGATATACTCTTATATTTTATATAAAAATGGACTTTAAAAAAGTGGCTGAGCCACTTTTTTTATTTTGCTTGGTACATTCCGTTTTTCTCCATATATTTGAATATAGCTTCTCCATGTTGCTGCTCTTCTTTTTGGATATGATTTAGTATATTTCTTACCTGGGGATCTCTAAATTCAAATATTGCTGTATCATATGCACCGGATACATATTTTTCAGTCATAAGCATGTCTGTGCAAAGGTCTTTGTCAGAATTGCTGTAGCCTGAATTTCCTTGGGATTGGAATGACTGCCCTATGGATTTCATTTGCATTTGGCTCCCTGACTGCTGTCCGCCGGATTGTTGTTGCCCTCCTGACTTCATTTGCATCTGACTGCCTGCCCCTAGACTTCCCGATTGCTGACCTCCTGATTGACTCATTGATGGCATCTGACCTTTTAAAAGCTGGTCAATTGTCTTGTAATGCTCCTGCTCTTTCTGTGCATTTTGTTGGAAAATACTTTTTAATTCTTGACATGATGCCATACTGGCATAGTTTGTATACTTTTGAATACAAATTTCTTCTTGCTTTTTCTGATCTTCCAGCAAAAATGTTTCTTTAGTTGTAAAATTCATATAAACACCTCCGATTATATTATTTTCAAAATAATAAAATATATCCGTTAAAACACAAAAAAGGGAGAGTTTAAACAGAGTTAGCAAAAAGGTCCTTATATTCTTACTAAAATTCCCGGCAAGTTGGGGATATTTTCAAAGTGTTAATAAAACTACTTTAAAATTTCTGCTTAATATGAACAAAGATGGGTATCAATATATTATAAATCAAATAGGAGGATAAAAGGGTAATATGAAAATATATGATTTTACGGTTAAGGATATGGAAAATAAGGATGTGTCCCTATCAGATTATAAGGGCAAGGTATTGCTTGTTATAAACGGTGCTACAGGCTGTGGTTTTACACCTCAATATGAGGGACTACAAAAGCTTTATGACAAGTATGCTCCGGAAGGGTTTGAAATTTTAGACTTCCCAAGCAACCAATTCCTTGGGCAGGCACCCGGTACAAATGAAGAAATAGCAAACTTCTGCAGGTTAAATTTTGGAACCGAATTTAAGCAGTTTTCAAAGATTGAAGTAAACGGACCCAATGAGGAGCCCTTGTATAAATATTTAAAAACAACGGCTGAAGAATTTAGAAATCAGAGTAGTGTAGATTTTTACAAGAAGGTTAAAGAATATACACCTGGCATAAAAGAAAATGATATCAGATGGAATTTTACCAAATTTCTCATAGATAGAGAAGGAAATGTTGTTGCAAGATTTGCACCCAATATCACTGCTGAAGAAATAGATGGGCATATAGCAAGCTTACTTAAAAATGAAGAAATTGAAATTGTATGCCATTCAGATTTTTCACAGGGATGCATTTAAGTCTCCCGAACTATTGGTGCATAATTACATAGTAAGAAAAGGCGCTGATTTTTTAATCAGCGCCTTAATTTTCTTTATTCTTTTAGTTCGCTTTTTTCTTTAGCAAAAAATTCTTTTGTCAACCTGAATACCACCGGGCTTAACATAAGAACTCCTATTAAGTTCGGGAAGGCCATCAGAGCGTTTAATGTGTCTGCTATATCCCACATGAGTTCCAAACCGCCAACAGCTCCAATTACTACAGCTATTGTCCATATTATTCTGTATGCCATTATTGGCTTTGTTCCCGCTAAATACTCAAGACATCTTTCTCCATAATATTCCCAGCCTAAGATTGTTGAGTATGCAAACAAGATAAGACCAATACTTACAATATATCTGCCTACTCCGGGAAGACCTGTATCAAATGCCATTGCCGAAAGAACCGCTCCTGATTCTCCTGTTTCCCATACTCCTGTAACCAATATGGAAAGGGCTGTAATAGAGCAAATAACAATTGTATCCATGAAAACTTCAAATATTCCCCACAAACCTTGACGTACAGGGTGGTCTGTAGTTGCAGCAGCATGTGCTATAGGAGCACTACCTAAGCCTGCCTCGTTAGTGAAAATACCACGTGCAACACCGAAACGAATTGCCTGCATCATAACAGTGCCTGCAAAACCGCCAACAGCAGCCGTACCTGTAAATGCATTGGTGAAAATCATAGAAAAGGCATTAGGTAAGCGGCTTGCATTTGATATTAACAACCAGATACCGCCTAAAATATAAAGTGCTGCCATAAAGGGAACTAGCTTTTCGGTAAAAGCACCAATTCTTTTAATACCGCCGACTATAACAACTGCTGTTAATATTGCTAAGGCTATACCTGTAATTAATACCGGTATTCCAAAGGTGGATTCAGCTGAAAGGGCAACTGAGTTTGACTGAACCATACAACCTATGCCAAAGGAAGCGAATGTTCCAAATATTGCAAATAATGCAGCAAGCCATTTCCAACTCTTCCCAAGACCGTTTGATATGTAGTACATGGGACCTCCAACGAAACGACCATCTTCGGTTTTTTCCCTGTAATTAACAGCCAATACAACTTCTGCGAATTTTGTTGTCATACCCATTATTGCAGCAAGCCACATCCAAAATACCGCACCGGGGCCTCCAAGAGCTATTGCTGTTGCAACACCTGCTATATTACCTGTTCCGACTGTAGCTGCAAGTGCTGTAGCAACAGCTTGGAAAGCTGTAACTTCCCCTTCGCCCTTGTCATCTTTTGCAAACATTTTCAACAAGGTGTTCCTAAGAGTGTAGCCTAATTTAGTAACTGAGAAAAATTTAGTCATGATTGATAAATAAGTTCCGGTTCCAATAATTAAAATAATAATTAGAGGTCCCCATACCACACTGTTAACAGCGCTGTTGATCTTGATTATTGTTTCCAATGTATCCCTCCATTCAAATTGTTTTCAATACTTAAACATTTATATTAAGTATTATAGTTGGAAACGCTTTAAATCAAAACGTTTTCAAAAGATA
>JAAYPY010000178.1 GCA_012519555.1 Tissierellia bacterium
AATTTCGTGTATAATTGTATTCATAGAATAGTCCTTCTTTCTTTTGTTAGATTTTTGGTGATACTTAATCTTAACATAAAGGACTATTCTTTTCTTATTTTTTTCCTAAAGTAATTTTACACTAAGAGAAATCTCACCTGAGATCCCCCAAAATTTACAAAATTTTACTTTACATACTTCAGTCTTAAGGTTTCTGTCATCCTGAAGGATAACAGAAACCCCGATCCTTGTCACATAGACTCTGACTTTTTCTTGCCTAAATATGCTTCCTGTATTTTTTCATTTTTTATTAAATCAGAAGCAAGTCCTTCCATTGCTACTACCCCTTGCTCCAAAACATAAGCCTTATCTGCAATAGACAATGCTTTAAAGGCATTTTGTTCAACCAAGAGAATGGTTTTTCCCATTTTTTTGATCTCAATAATTATGTCAAATATAGTATTTATCAATAAAGGTGCAAGTCCTAAAGAAGGTTCATCAAGGAGTATAAGCTCAGGGCTTGACATAATGCCCCTGCCCATGGCAAGCATCTGCTGCTCTCCTCCTGATAAGGTTCCTGCAATCTGGTTTTCTCTTTCTTTTAATATGGGGAAAAGAGTAAATATATTTTCCAAATCCTTTTCAATGCCCTCTTTATCATTTCTTAAAAAGGCACCCATACTTAAATTTTCCATTACAGTTAAATTTGCAAAAATTACTCTTCCTTCAGGAACTTGACATATACCTGATTTTACTATTTTATGAGCATGTTTGGGAAGTTTTTCACCCTTGTAAAGTATTTCTCCGTCCTTGTATTTAACAATACCGCTGATTGCATTTATGAGGGTAGATTTCCCTGCTCCGTTGGAGCCTATGATTGAAACAATCTGACCTTCCTGAACATCTATGGTCACACCTTTGAGAGCATGAATTCCACCATAAAAAACATTTAGGTTTTTAACGCTAAGCATGACTCTCCTCCTTCCCCAGATAAGCTTCAATTACCCTCTTATCTTCTTGTATTTCTTTCGGGGTCCCAAGAGCCAAGGGTGTTCCGAAATTAAGAACAAAAATCCTGTCACAAGCAGCCATTACCAAATCCATATGGTGTTCAATCAAAAGCACCGTAAGTTCAAATTTATCTCTTATTTCCTTAATTAACTCTACAAGCTGAATTGTTTCTTCCGGATTCATGCCTGCTGCCGGTTCATCCAAGAGTAATAGTTTGGGCTCCAAGGCCAAGGCTCTGGCAATTTCAAGCTTTCTTTGCAGACCATAAGGCAGATTTGATGCAACAACATCCTTGTATTCCCATAAACCCATTAGCTTTAAGAGTTCGCCCGCTTTTTCATTCAGGCATTTTTCCTGGGGCTTAAACTTTCCAAACCTAACCACAGAGTCAAAAAGACTGTAGTCTGCTAATTTATGACAGGCAGTAAGCACATTGTCATAAACACTGAGCTTCTTAAAGAGTCTTATGTTTTGAAAGGTCCTTGTAATTCCCATATTTGCAATTTCAAAGGGTTTAGAGTTATGGATGTTTTTGTCGTAATAAGATATTTCTCCGCTCGTAATGGTGTAAATACCTGTTATTAAATTAAATATGGTGGTTTTGCCGGCACCGTTTGGACCGATAAGGCCAAAAATCTCACCTTCTTCAATATCAAAGGTTACATTGTTTACTGCGGTTAAACCTCCAAATTGCTTTGTCAGATTTTTAAGAGAAAGTACACTCATGATTTAACCTCCCCTTTTGGTCTTCTTTTTTCGATAATTTTTTTAATACCTTTAATACTGAATTCCTTTCCCCCCATAAGTCCCTGAGGCCTTGAAATCATAATGATTATTACCGCAGCTCCATAGAGAACAAGCCTCCAGTTTGCAAAGCTTCTCAAAAGCTCCGGCAAGAAGGTTAACAGGATTGTTCCTACCACACTTCCGGACACGCTTCCCAAGCCTCCAAAAATTACTATGATGGTCAGCTCCGTTGATTTAACCATTTTGAACATGACAGGCTGAATATATCCAAAATAATGAGCCATCAAGCCTCCTGCAATACCTGCATAAAAAGCACTGATTGCAAAGGATATGAGCTTGTATTTAAAAACATCTATACCAATTGTCTGAGCTGCCAATTCTTCTTCTCTAATGGCAACCATATTTCTTCCGTGGCGGGACCTTATGATAAGCACCAATACGGTTATGGCTATTACATTGATTATCACAACATTGGTCAATGTTGTCGTGCCTTGTGTAGGTATGCTTGAAAGTCCTCTGGCTCCTCCAAAATATTGAACATTGTCTAAGATAAGTCTTATGGCTTCTCCAAAACCTAAGGTTGCAATACAAAAATAGTCGCCTTTTAAATTCAAGGTTAACTTTCCGATAATCAAGCTAAATAGCATGGAGACTATTCCGCCTGCCAGCAATACTATATAAAACTGTACTTGGGCCATTGATTCCGGTAAGATATTTAACTTCAAAGTAAGCATAGCAGCCGTATATGCTCCTATTGCCATGAAACCGGCATGTCCGAAAGAAAACAAACCTGTAAATCCCGTCAACAAGGATAAACCTAATACAGTCATTAAATTAATGCCTGTCAATATCAAAATTCCTGATATATAACCCCAACTCATAATTTACCTCCTAAGCCTTATCTTCCGTAGTTTTTCCCATCAATCCGGTCGGCTTAAAAACAAGTACCCCAATTAGAAGCACAAATGCAATTAAATCTCTGTACTGGGATGACAGGTAACCGGAAGTCATGGTTTCTATAAGACCAAGGAGCACTGAGCCGATTATAGCACCCGGTAAGCTTCCCAATCCTCCAAAAACAGCAGCTATGAAAGATTTTGTCGTAATATTCCCGATTTGGGGATAAACGGTATATTTCATGCAAAATAGCATACCTGCCAAACCTGCCAACATACCGCCCAGCAAAAATATAATAAAAATTACCTTATCGACATTTACTCCCATAAGGGTGCTTCCTCTAATGCTGTAAGATGTTGCTCTTATGGACAATCCAATCTTAGTCTTTTCTATTATATACATAAGTCCTATCAAACTCATGGCAGCTATTAAAAACATCAATATGTCAATTCTGCCTAAGGCAACTTCACCCAGCATAATTGGCTGTGTGGAAAAAACAGCCGGATAAGATCTGAATGTAGGTCCAATAGGAGATGCGATTACAATGTTCTCCAGAAAAATTGAAGCCCCCATTGCAGATATTATAAAGTAAAGAAAGGGTGCGTTTCTTTTTCTTAATGGTCTGTATACTACCTTTTCCATGCTTACAGCCAATAATCCCGAACCAAGTGCAGACAAAATAAATGCGATAAAAAACGGCACATTAAACAAGGTTAGGCAAAAATATCCTATATATGCACCTATCATAATAACTCCGCCGTGAGCGAAGTTGGAAAAGTTCATTATACTATAAACAAGTGAGTACCCTACAGACATCAAGGCATATACGCTACCTAAAGATAAACCGTTAATTACTTGCTGTAAAAAATAGCTCATACTACCTCCTATTTAACTTAGGCGGGTCAGACCCGCCTTCTCTTATTGTACTCCGTACTTTTCTTGGAATATATAGTCTGCACTTTCAACTCTTACTATTGCAGCTTCTTTTCCGGATGGGTTATGATCTTCAGGACTCAATTTAATAGTTCCCGTTACACCCTCTACAGATACTTTTGTCAAAGATTCGGTAATCTTTACCGGGTCAGCAACTCCTGCATCCTCTATGGCTGCCTTTAGTAAAAGGAATGCGTCATGAGCCATATAACCGTTTAATTCCATTGGAAGATTATATTTTGCATTATACCTTTCTTGAAGGGGTTTTACTTCAGGGTCGTTGAAGTCTAAGTGGTTAACTATATAGCTTCCTTCAATGGCGTCAGCTGCCATGCTCATTAATTGCTCTGAAGGCCATCCGTCTCCACCTATTAAAACTGCATCAATTCCTAATTCTCTTGCCTGATTTGCAGAAAGTGCTACTTCCTTGTAATAGTAAGGCATGAGTATAACTTCAGGATCTGCGTCTTTTATTCTGCTTAACTGAGGTTTAAATTCAACATCGCCTTCTTTAAAAGCTTCCTTTGCTACTATAGTTCCACCTTTTTCAGTAAAGGTTTTCTCAAAGAATTCTGTAAATCCTTGTGAATAGTCACTTGCTACATCATATAGGACTGCTGCCTTTGTAAATCCCAATCTATCATATGCATAGCCGGCAGCTACTGCACCCTGGTAGGGGTCTATAAAGCATACTCTGAAGTTGAATTCCTTAACAGAACCATCATCGTTAACAGTAACTTTTGGATTTGTTGCAACTGTTGAAATGTCAGGAACTTTATATTCCTCTAAAACTGAAGCTATTGCTATTGCCTGACCGCTGGCATTAGGACCTATAATTGCAACAACCTTGTCTTGGGATGCAAGCCTCTTTGTTGCGTTTACTGCCTCTGCAGCATCACCCTTGGTGTCATAATAAATACCTTCAACCTTTTTACCAAGTATACCGCCACTTTCATTTACTTCTTCAATCAGCATTTTTACCGTATTGCTTTCACAAGTTCCCCAAACTGCCTGGTCACCGGTCAAGGATCCAATCCAACCTATTTTGATTGTTTCCTCTTCTGCAGGTGCATCTGTACCGCTGCTGCATGCAGTAATAATCATGGTTAAAACCAATAGTACACTGATTAGTGTTGAAAACTTCTTTTTCATAAATTCCTCCTGATTAATAATTATTAGTTTATTTAACAAATCTGGTCATGCAAACGTTATAGTCCACATTATTATAAACCTTCTTTTAATTAAATGCAAGTTACATTATTGTTATAAAATAAATAAGCTTGCAAATAATTAACATTTAACTACAATTTTTTCGATTTGGATGTTTTTTTTGGTATTTATGTCTGTAAAATAATGGCAGATTAATGAAAGAGCACATTTAATTAAGTTGATTTTATGAAGTAAAGTGATATAATGTATTTCATAAATATCAGGACTATAATGTAAATATACTTAACATGGGAGGCTTTTATGGACTTTCTGGTCGGACTGGATATCGGCTCTACTACAGTTAAAATAGCGGTATTAGACTATTTAGGCAATATAGTTTACAAGCAATATGAAAGACACTACTCAGATATTACAAACACCGTGACGGAAATTATCAATAATTCATCTGAATACCTTAAGGACAGCTTTATGAAAATAAGTGTTACAGGTTCAGGTGCCATTGACGTATCTAAATATTTGGATATCCCCTTTGTTCAGGAAGTTGCAGCTTCAACAAGAGCTATAGAAAAGTTCATTCCTTCTACAGATGTAGTAATAGAATTAGGCGGAGAAGATGCAAAAATAACATACCTGTCAGGAAACTTAGAGCAGCGAATGAACGGCTCCTGTGCAGGGGGCACGGGTGCCTTTATTGACCAGATGGCTGTACTTATGAAGACTGATGCAAAAGGATTAAATGAATTATCAAAAAAACATAATACTATTTACCCTATTGCTTCACGTTGCGGTGTATTCGCTAAATCAGATGTACAGCCCTTGTTAAACGAGGGGGCAAGACAGGAAGATATTGCAGCATCCATTTTTCAAGCTGTTGTAAATCAAACTATAAGCGGACTTGCTCAAGGGAGACCGATTACGGGTAATGTGGCATTTTTGGGAGGGCCCTTGTTTTTCTTGTCCGAACTGAGGGAAAGATTTAAAGAAACACTGAATCTCACGGAAAACACTTCCGTGTGCCCTGATGATGCCAACTATTATGTTGCAATAGGTGCAGCCTTAATGTCTCTTGAAAACGAAAAAATAAGTTTCAACGAATTCTTCAATAATATGAAGGTAAAAATAAAAAGCTCAAAATTTCAATATCGAAAAGCCGACCTGCCTCCATTGTTTAGAAATAAAGATGAATACAATGAATTCATAGAACGTCACAATAAACACAAGGCTAAAAGAAAAAACATTAATGAATATTTGGGAGCTGCCTTTTTAGGAATCGATGCAGGCTCAACTACTACAAAATTGGTACTGATTACGGAAGATGGAGAAATTCTTTATTCCTATTATGGAAGTAATGAAGGAAATCCGCTTAATTCCGTAGTAAGGGCCGTTAAGGAGCTATATTCGCAAATGCGCTCCGGCATTCAAATTGCATATACGGCAGTGACCGGTTATGGTGAGCACTTAATCAAGGCTGCACTTAATGTAGATGTGGGGGAAATTGAAACTGTTGCCCACTACAAGGCTGCAGATTTCTTTTCAGAAGGTGTTGATTTCATTATTGACATAGGCGGTCAGGATATGAAAAGCATGATTATCAAAAATGGGGTTATAGATTCCATAATGCTTAATGAAGCTTGCTCATCAGGCTGCGGTTCCTTTATTGAAACATTTGCAAAATCATTGGATATGACTGTACAGGAGTTTGCAGAAGAAGCAATATGGTCCGAGCACCCGGTAGATCTTGGTACAAGATGTACTGTGTTTATGAATTCAAAGGTTAAGCAAGCACAGAGAGAGGGTGCAAGCTTAGGCGACATTTCTGCAGGAATTTCTTTTTCAGTTATTAAGAATGCATTATTCAAAGTAATAAGACTTAATAACTTAGAATCATTGGGAGAAAAGGTTGTTGTCCAAGGCGGAACTTTTTACAATAATTCTGTTTTACGAGCCTTTGAGCAGATAACGGGACGTGAAGTTGTAAGACCTGATATTGCAGGTATTATGGGTGCTTTCGGAGCTGCCGTAATTGCTAAAAATAAATACAGTAAAGAAAAAGAAAGTATTTTTGTTAAAGCAGGGGACCTTGATAAATTCTCCTTTTCTACATCCATGGAGCGCTGCGGTCTTTGCACAAACAATTGCTTATTAACCATAAATAAATTTTCCGATGGCAGATATTATGTATCTGGAAACCGTTGCGAAAGAGGTGCAGAAAAATATACCATAGCAGTGAAAAAGGAATCATTGCCAAATCTGTACAAGTATAAATCCAGGCGTGTTTTTGACTACAAACCTCTTGCTATGAGTGAAGCAAAAAGAGGAATTATAGGAATTCCCAGAGTTCTTAATATGTATGAGGATTATCCTTTTTGGTTTACATTTTTCAATGAACTTGGATATAGAGTTGTACTTTCAGGAATATCAAGTAAGAAAATTTATGAACTTGGGATGGGAACAATACCCTCCGAGTCAGTTTGTTATCCCGGTAAAATTGCTCATGGTCATATAATGGACCTAATTAATAAGAAGGTCAAAAAAATCTTCTATCCTTGTATCTTTTATAATATCAAGGAGGATGAGAATGCGGGAAATCACTATAATTGTCCGATTGTAGTATCTTATCCGGAATCAATCAAAGCAAACATCGATATGAAGGATCTTGTATTTTATAAACCATTCCTGAATTTGAACGATAAAGAAAGACTAATAGAAAAACTTTACAGAGAAATAGGGGAAGCCGAGGGCTTAACTCTGTCTGAAATTCGGCGGGCTGCAGAGAAAGCTTATGAAGAATTATATTCGTACAAACAGGATGTAAGAAATGAAGGAGAAAGAGCTTTAAAATATATAAGGGACAATAATAAAAAAGGTATAGTTCTTGCAAGCAGACCCTACCACATTGACCCGGAAATCAACCATGGCATACCTGAAATGATTGAAGGATATGGTTTAGTTTTATTGTCAGAGGATTCAATAAGTGATAAATATTCTATAGAAAGACCTCTTCGTGTAATAGACCAGTGGTCATATCATACCAGGCTTTACAAAGCAGCAAGCTATGTTTCAAATACTGATGAGTTGGAATTAATCCAGCTTAATTCATTCGGATGCGGTTTGGATGCGGTAACAACAGACCAAGTAAGTGAAATATTAGAAAAAAACAACAAAATATATACAGTTATTAAAATAGACGAAATTACTAACCTTGGTGCAATTAGAATCCGTTTGCGTTCATTGATGGCTTCTATGGAGGAAAGAGAAAAAAACAGGGTTGTTCATAAACCGTCTGATATTAAGTTTAAGAAGGTTATTTTTACAAAAGAAATGAAGAAAAACCATACAATATTAGTACCTCAAATGTCTCCTATACATTTTCAATTTATAAGTACAGCTGCGAAAATGTCCGGTTATAATGCCGTTGTCCTGCCTGCGGTGGACAAAAAAGCAGTAGATGAAGGACTTAAGGTTGTAAATAATGATGCATGCTACCCTTCAATTATTGTAATAGGACAGCTTATTAATGCATTGAAATCAGGAAAATATGATTTAAATAATACCTCACTCATGATTTCTCAGACAGGCGGAGGCTGCCGTGCTACAAATTATATAGGTTTTATAAGAAAAGCGCTGAAAGACGTAGGTTACGGTAATATTCCCGTAATATCATTTAATGTGCTAGGACTTGAAAAGCAACCCGGATTTAAACTGACACTTCCCTTTTTTAACAGACTTGTGATGGCAATTGTAATCGGAGATACCCTGATGCGTACTACTTACCGTACAAGACCTTATGAAAAAATAAAGGGCTCAATAAACAGCTTATATGAGAAATGGGTTGAAAAAGCCCACAATATAATCGAAAAAGCCAACATTAAAGAATATATAAAGCTGATTCAAAATATAGTGAAAGATTTTGACAATGTTGAACTAGATGAGAGTATTAAAAAACCTAAAGTTGGAATTGTAGGTGAAATTCTCGTAAAATTTCATCCAAACGCAAACAATGATGTGTTTTCACTTTTAGAAGAGGAGGGTGCCGAAGTTGTAGTCCCGGATCTACTGGATTTTTTCTCATACTCTGCATACAACGGAGTTATAAAATATGATGAACTGCTGTTTGGCAGCAAAGCATCAAAAGCAATAAGCAATATTGCCGTGAAGATTATAGAGCTGTATAAAAAGCCAAGCCTTGATGCTTTCTGCAATTCAAAGAGGTTTTTAACCCCTGTCAATATTAAGGATTTGGCAAATAAAGCTAAAGATTTCCTGTCCTTAGCCAATCAATCCGGTGAAGGTTGGTTTTTAACAGGAGAAATGATTGAACTATTAGAAAGCGGAATTAACAACATATTATGTCTTCAGCCCTTTGCGTGCCTGCCAAACCACATTACGGGCAAAGGAATGATTAAAAAGCTTAAAGATGCTTATCCTTGGTCTAACATAGTACCCATTGATTACGATGCAGGAATGAGCGAAGTAAATCAAATAAACAGAATTAAACTGATGATGACAAATGCGGTAAAAAACATAAAAACAGAACAGGATGCAATTCTAAAAGATTTAGAAGAAAAGATATTTGACCTTACAAGTATGCAAGAAATAGAAATATAAAGCACCTTTTGCAAGGTGCTTTATCATTATGCTATTGTAGCAACTATAACTGCTTTAATTGTATGAAGTCTGTTTTCTGCTTCATCAAAAACAACAGAATGTCTGCTTCTGAAAACTTCGTCTGTAACTTCCCTGATATCATAACCTAATTCCATTTGCTCTTTTGCCAATTTAGTTTCAAAATCATGGAATGCAGGAAGACAGTGCATAAATATTACATCATCGTTTCCTGTTGCTTTTAAAAGATCCATGGTTACTTTGTAAGGCGTAAGAATTTTTACTCTTTCAGGAATTTGTGCTTCTTCTCCCATAGAGGCCCAAATATCAGTATAAATTACGTCTGCTCCTTTAACGCTGTCAACATTATCTGATATTTCTATTGTTGCGCCTGTATAGTCAGCAACTTCATTAACTTTCTCTAAAATTTCTTTATCTAATTGATCAGCAAGCTCCTTAGGTCCAAATGCCACAAAATGCATTCCCATCTTTGCGCATCCGTACATCCATGCATATGACATGTTATTTCTTATATCCCCTGCAAATACTACCTTAACCTTGTTTAAAGGTTTTGCAATATGCTCTTCTATTGTAAGCATATCTGCTAATATTTGAGTTGGGTGATCCACGTCAGTTAAACCGTTCCATACCGGAACTCCTGAATATTTAGCTAAGTCTTCTACAACTTTTTGCTCAAAACCTCTGTATTCGATACCATCAAAAAATCTGCCCAAAACCTTTGCTGAATCTTCTATTGATTCTTTTTTACCAACTTGCGAGCTGGCGGAATCTAAGAAAGTTACGTGTGCACCCTCATCTAAGGCGGCAACTTCAAAAGCACATCTGGTTCTTGTTGATGTTTTTTCAAATAGTAAAACAATATTTTTACCCTTTAACGAATAATCTGTAGAACCTATTCTCTTTTTACGTTTTAGGTCGGCTGCTAAATCAAGTAAGTATCTGATTTCTTCCGGTGTAAAATCCATTAATGTTAAAAAACTTCTTCCCTTTAAATTTACTGCCATGTACATCCTCCATTTATATAGTTTAATATTTTCGGTATGTTTAATATATCAAAGTTTTTCATAAAATGCAAATATTTTATAAATATTTATATGTCTTCCCTGATTAAGGGCATGCTCATACATCTTGGACCGCCTCTGCCCCTTGATAACTCCGAACTTGGCATTATATGGGTCTTTATTCCTTGTTCCTGAAGTATTTCATTTGTTACATAATTTCTTGAATAAACAATTACTTCACCCGGTGAAATACATAATGTATTGGAGCCGTCATTCCATTGCTCCCTAGAGGCATCAATTACACTGTCGCCGCCACATTTAAATAGTTTAACCTTATCAATATTTAATTCTTTTTGCAGCACTTCTTCGAGAGAGCCTCTTTCCTCAGTAATATTAAGTTTCCCATCAACCTTTCTAAGAATATATACAGTTATATCAGACTTAATGTTAGGATGCATTGTAAACTTGTCATAATCAACCATTGTAAATACTGTATCCAAATGCATAAAAGCTCTCGTTTTAGGTATATCAATAGCTATTACTTTTTTAAAGGAATTTTCTTCTGTTAATATTGAGTTTGCAAATTTCTCGATTGCATTTGGATTAGTTCTCAGCGAAATACCTACTGCTATGGTTTCTTTGTTCAGCACAAGAATATCTCCGCCTTCAAGAGAATAGTCCTCAGTTCGATCATAATATAGTTTTGTTCCCTTATACAAAGGATTGTAGTTAAAAATATACTTGCCAAATAGGGTCTCTCTGTTTCTTGTTGCAGTGAGCATTTTGTGAATAGATACTCCATTGCCTATGGTTGCAAAAGGATCTCTTGTAAAGTATAAATTCGGCATAGGATCAATAATAAAGGGGTATTGATTGCTTAAAAGATCGGCTAATCCGGGACCTCTGTAATCCTTGATTTCTGATTTTCTTATCCCTTCCATCATCTTTAATACCATGTCCTTTTCATTAGAAAATGACAAAAAGTACTCTTTCAAAATACCTGTTTCTCTATTTTCCTTAATACCGGCCTCTTCAATATATTCATCAATAAACTTTGATTTGACTTCATCATTGATAAGAGACTCTACAACCAAGTCTTCCAAATATACAACTTCTACACCGTTTTCCTTAAAAATTTCTGCAAAAGCATCATGTTCCTGCTGTGCAATTTTTAAATATGGAATATCATCAAAAAGCAATCTATCAAGATATTCCGGCATTAAATTTTCTAATTCTTTTCCCGGTCTGTGCAACAGGACCTTTTTTAACTTCCCAATTTCAGAATATACGTTTATTGGCATGTTATTCATTTTATCACCACCTATATATATATTCTAATAATCTTTGCATAGTTTGTCAAGCTTTTTTGTCATATTTATTAAGTTATGTTATAATTATACACTTTTCCATAAGTCTATATAAAGCAAAACATAGGGGTTGTGACTCGAGCCTTAACTATTTGTAAAAATAAAAAAACAGTTGAAATTCAACTGTCCTTTATACCTTTTTATCCGGCGACGTCCTACTTTCCCGGGCAGTCTCCCGCCAAGTATCATCAGCGCTGAAGAGCTTAACTTCCGTGTTCGGGATGGGAACGGGTGTGTCCTCTTCGCTATTGTCACCGAATATGTTTTTGTAGGTTTTGAACCGACTCTTTTAAAGCCATGCCCTAATAACAGCGCAGTCTCATTCACCAAAATATCAGCTCCCTTTGGTCACATATTTTGGGAATTCGTTGCGGTTGACCTACCTGCCATTTTTCAGAAAAAAGACTCTGAAAAATGGGGTTAGGGCATACAAAATTGCATAGGAAAATATTATTTGTACATATTTAGGTCAAGACCTCGACCTATTAGTATCGCTCAGCTGAATGCATTGCTGCACTTACACATGCGACCTATCAACCTGTTAACATATCAGGGGTCTTACCCCCGCACTCAATTCCATATACAATTTATCTTATTCTTTGCAAATCTCTTCTCTAATTATATACAGAATTGAGTGCGGGGTGGGAAATCTTATCTTAGGGTACGTTTCGCGCTTAGATGCTTTCAGCGCTTATCTTTTCCAGACTCAGCTACTCAGCCATGCCCCTGGCGGGACAACTGATACACCGGCGGTCTGTCCATTCCGGTCCTCTCGTACTAGGAACAGCTCCCTTCAAATTTCCTGCGCCCACGGCGGATAGGGACCGAACTGTCTCACGACGTTCTGAACCCAGCTCGCGTGCCTCTTTA
>JAAYPY010000179.1 GCA_012519555.1 Tissierellia bacterium
CGCATTAATACCGCCGTAAGCAAACTGACGAAGGAAAAAGCAAATGTTGAAGTGGATTTAAGGCCATATGGGCCGGTAGACTATTCACAGAGAGTGAACCTGGCTCTTACCAGCGGAGAACAGATGGATTTATATTTACCCACTCTTGGAGAGTTTCCGTCCTATGTATCCAAAAACCAGGCATATCCGCTGGAGGATTTGATCGAGCAATACGGCAAGGAAATGACTGCAATACTTGAAAAAGATTTCGGCAGGGACATATACAAGTCTACAACTATGGGCGGCCACATTTATGCTGTTCCGGTTAACAAAGGCATGGCTATTCCCCCGCAGTTTGTATATGATGAAAATATGCTTAAGGAAACCGGTTTTACGGCTGATGATGTCAAATCAATAGAAGATTTGCCAAAGATCTATGACGCGGTGAAAAATCTTAATCCCGATGTGATTCCTTTTGTTCCGATAAACGTCAGCCCAACTGAAACCAACCTTGTACTTTATTTAAGATGTGCATATGAAATCGACCAGTTGACGGATCCGTCAGGAGTTGGTGTGGTTATAGGCGACAGTGGTGAAGTTGTCAATTTGTACGAAACAGAAATATTCAAAAATGGTGTAAAAATGATGAGGGAGTGGTATGAAAACGGGTATCTGCAGAAAGATGTTGCAACTACTACCTCAAATTTCATGGAGATGATTCAGTCAGGACGGGGTTTTTCAACCATCGGAGGATACAGTGGCATGGAAGCGGGGAAACAGCTTAGCGCAATGGCAAACAAAACAATTGAAATGAAGCGTCTGGTTCCGTATTATTTTGATACGAGTGCGGTCAACGCCGTTGTGTGGATGATTTCCAGTACCACCAAGGTTCCGGAAGCATCGATGAAGTTTTTGAATCTGGTATATTCCGACGCGGATGTTCTAAATATGATTCTATGGGGTATTGAAGGAGAAGATTATGTTAAGGTGGACGATCACCATGTAAGATACCCTGACGGGAAAACTGCCGACACAGTTGGCTATACTGCCGCTCTGTGTTCCGGCCTGATGGGCTCGGAATCGCTGCAATACCAGGCGGAAGGATTGAATTGGGCTGATATCGAGTTTAAACTGCGCGAAAACAAAGAGACTAAGAGATCACCGTATTTCGGTTTCATATTTGACCCGCAGAATGTTAAAACAGAATTAAGTACGATTAACAATGTTAAAAACCAATACCTGCCGGGCTTAATAAGCGGGGCTTTGGATCCGGATGAGACATTACCGCTGTTTATCAGAGATTTGAATGCGGCGGGTGCACAAACCGTAATACAGGAAAAGCAGAGGCAGCTTGATCAATGGCTTTCCGAGCAATAACAGCTTAACCAGCATTAATCGACATGGTGTAAAATGGAGTTTATGTTTTTACATACTCCATTTTACACCGAAAAGGGTGCCGTTATATGAAAAAAGTAACAATAAAAAAAGTAAAGAGCAGATCCGGAAATACCCTGCCGCTGATGCTTCTTGCAGCGCCAGGATTATTGTATATGTTAATTAATAATTATATACCCATATTCGGAATATTTATTGCTTTTAAAGAAATAAATTATGCAAAGGGTATTTTTAAAAGTGATTGGGTTGGATTAAAAAACTTCGAATTTCTGTTTAGAACAAATGATGCCTTTATAATGACAAGAAATACTTTATTGTATAATCTTGTTTTTATAGTATTGGGAACCTGCTGCTCCATATTTATTGCCGTATTAATGTCTGAACTGGCTGATAAGTTTAGTTCGAAAATTTTTCAGGCCGGGCTTATCCTTCCAAACCTTATATCCATGGTGGTGGTATCATATATAGTATATGCGTTTTTAAACGCCGACACCGGGTTTATAAACCTTTCAATAAGAGAACCGCTCGGGCTTAAGGAAATAAGCTGGTATTCCGAGCCTAAATATTGGCCGTATATACTGACATTTGTCCAGCTTTGGAAAACTTCGGGTTATAATTCAATTATATATATAGCATTTATAGCTGGTATAGACAAAAACATATATGAATCCGCAAGAATAGACGGAGCCGGGAAAATCAAACAGATTTCTAAAATTACGCTTCCTCTGTTAAAGCCGGTTATAATAATTATGTTTTTATTAGCAATAGGAAGAATATTTAATTCCGATTTTGGTTTGTTTTATCAGGTTCCTATGAATTCAGGAGCTTTGTACAGTACAACACAGACAATTGACACCTATGTGTACCGGGCTTTAATGCAGTTGAATGATGTCGGCATGTCGTCGGCCGCGGGGCTTTATCAATCGGTGGTTGGTTTCCTGCTTGTCCTCGGCGCAAATGCTGTTGTAAGAAAAGTTGATCCGGAAAATGCACTATTTTAGGGGTATAAAAATGCAGAATATAAACGGGGAAAAATTTTTTAAGGCTTTTTCATTTTTTGTACTGTTAATTTTATTTATATTTGCTTTTCTGCCATTTATTCTGATTTTTGTAACTTCATTTACCGATGAGGCAACACTTATCAGAAACGGCTATAGTTTTTTTCCTCAAAAACTCAGTTTAAATTCGTATAAATATATGTTCAGTAATTATTCCACTATTTTGAGGGCCTATGGTGTTTCGATTTTTGTTACATCAGCAGGTACCGCCGTCGGCTTGCTGTTAACGACAATGCTGGCGTACCCGATGGCAAGAAAAGACTTTAAATATCGAAACCTGCTTGCGTTTATTGCGTTCTTTACGCTGCTGTTTAACGGCGGCATAGTGCCATCGTATATTATGTGGACAAGAATGTTTGCTATCAACAATAGCTACGCGGCATTGATAATACCTATATATTTGATGAACGCTTTCAATGTTTTGCTTGTACGAAACTATTACGCGAATAATGTTCCTGTAGAAGTGATTGAATCGGCAAAGATTGACGGTGCCGGTGAATTGATGATATTCTTCAGGATTATGCTGCCTATGTCTATTCCGGTTATTGCGACAGTCGGACTTTTTACAGGGTTGGCATACTGGAATGACTGGATTAACGCGTTATACTACATCAGTTCACCTAAATACTATGGTATTCAGAACCTGTTAATAAGATTGATGAACAATATACAGTTTCTTAAGAGCAGCCAGGCGTCGACGTTGCTTGCGGGAAGGGAGATGGAACTGCCGAGTACCGGTATTCGCATGGCGCTTGCGGTTCTTGGCATACTCCCGATATTAATTTTATATCCATTTTTACAGAAATATCTCATTAAGGGTGTTGTGATGGGTGCTGTAAAGGGTTAAATCCCGGTAATTTATTAACATTCCGATGTTTGGAAAGGAGGGTATTTATGAAAGCAAATGAGGTAATCGAAAGAATTCTTACCGATTCCTGCGGTGACTTCAGACTTAAAGAAACTTGCGATTTAATTATCAGCGGGAGCGGCGATACTGAGGTTAAGGGAATAGTGACTACTTTTATGGCGACAGTCGAGGTTATTCTCAAAACAATTGAAATAGGCTATAATATGATAATTACACATGAACCAACATATTTTACAGGCTCGGATCAAACCGGCTGGCTTAACGGCGATAAGATTTATAATGCGAAAAAGAAGCTGATAGATGACAATAATATTGTCATATGGCGTTACCATGACCACATGCATATGGCTAAAACCGACAGGATATATGATGGTTTACTGAATGAAATTGGCTGGAAAGATTATTTAGTAAAAGGACAAAAGTATCCGCACTGTTATGAAATCGAGGAAACAACGCTATTAGACTTAGCTAGATTCTTTAAAAAGAAATTTTCAATGGATGTGGTTCAATACATCGGTAATCCGGACATGAAATGCAAGAGGGTCGGTATACTTGTCGGCGGCGGAAGTCTGGGGTTGGGCAAAGAAGAGATGCCAATGGAATTGATGAGGAAAATGGATCTTGACGTTGTTGTCTGCGGTGAAATAACGGAATGGACGCTTTGCGCTTATGTCAACGACGCGATGATGCTTGGATTCAATAAGGGCATGATTGTACTTGGACATGAGCGTACGGAGGAATGGGGAATGAAATATATGGCTGATTGGCTGAAACCTTTGGTTAAAGGCATTCCGGTAACGTTTATCAGCGCGGATGAACCGTTCGGATATATAACAAAATTTTTACGAAAGCAGGCGAACAAAAATGGCACTATTACAGGTTAACTTTTTTTCAAACTCCCTTAGGAGACAGACGTCTTTTAACGCTCTGGTACCTCTGGAAAGGGCAGATGGAACATCAAACCGGCCCATGAAGGCTCTTTATCTATTGCACGGTTACTCCGGTAACTATATGGATTGGGTTTGCAACAGCAATATACAGGAGTTATCGTTAAAGCATGAAATCGCCGTATTTATGCCTTCAGGAGAAAATTTCTTTTATTTGGACGACATTGATATGAATTCATTGTATTCCGAGTATATTGGCAGTGAACTCGTTGAGTTTACTCGTAAAATGTTTCCGATTAGCGACAAAAGAGAAGATACGTTCATTGGTGGATTGTCGATGGGCGGTTACGGCGCAATCAGAAACGGTTTGAAATATAACAGGACATTCAGCAGGATTATAGCTTTGTCCTCGGCGTTGATTACATACAGAATAGCATATATACCCGTTAATTATAAGGACGACGTTGCTGATTATAATTATTACACGAGAGTGTTTGGGGATGTCAACAAAATTATTGGCAGCGACAAGGACCCGGAGGCTCTTATTCTTAGCTTGAAACAGGAAAAGAAGCAGATACCCGAAATATTTATGGCCTGTGGTACGGAAGATTTCCTGCTTGAGGAAAACAGAAAATTCCATAAATTTCTGGATTCTGAACAAATAGAACATAAGTATTTTGAAAGCCCGGGTACGCATGATTGGAAATTCTGGAATGAATATATTAAAAAAGGGATTGGGTGGGCAGTTTATTAATATAGCATTGCGCCTAAATATGTCAAACGGTTGACATTAATACTGTTTTTATTTATAATCATGTTAGCCAGAGAACATTATTAAGTATGACTTTTGGGGGTTTTTCAGTGGTTAAAAACATTTTTGATAAATTTAAAACCATAGAAGAGCTAAATAATATTCCTAAAGGAGATATGCCCGGAGATAAAATCAACATTGATTTTGGGCATCTAAAGAAGGTAATAAATATTTTGCCTGATTTATTAAAAACACTTATTCCGTTAGTGGACAATCATCCTTATAACAGAGTGGTTATATCCGTCAGCGGGGGATCGGGAACAGGCAAATCTGAGATTGCGTCGCTTCTTTCTTATTATTTTAATCAAACCGGATTTGGAAGCTATAATTTATCCGGTGATAACTATCCTCACAGAATTCCGCAATATAATGACGCTGAAAGGCTCCGGATTTTCAGGCAAAGCGGAATCAAAGGCCTTATTGTTCAAGGACAGTATTTACATGAAAGAAGAAAAATATTAAGCGAGCTGCAAAACAGCAATCATGATTGTAATCCCGATTTGGTAAAAAACCATCCCTGGATGTTAATATATCAGAATGAAGGCAAGAATGGCCTCCGCAGTTATTTAGGGACTCCTAAAGAGATAAATTTCAGTGAATTGAATGAGATAATTTCACAGTTTAAAAACGGTGCGGATAAATTGTTTCTTAGGCGGATGGGGAGAAAAGAATGGGAAATATGGTATGAATTAATTAATTTCAAGAATATTAAAGTGCTGGTGATAGATTGGACCCATGGTATCAGCCATTTTCTAAACGGAATTGATATCCCTGTTCTGCTTGGCAGTAAACCGCAGGATACTCTTAAATTCCGTAAATCCCGCAACAGGGACAGCGGAATTGACAGTCCGTTTACCGACATGGTGCTAGACATAGAGCAAGAGCTATTGATAGCACAGGCATCCGAGGCAAAACTTATTGTATCGGCAAACGGGGAAATAATATCATACAATGAATATATAAAAGCAATGAGGTAAGAAAGTAAATGCGTAAGGCATGGGTTTTATTTAGATATTTTTGTATCTAAATTGTCAATCGATTATCAATTAAAAAAACAGGTATAACAAGCTAAATCAATGCATTATATCTACGCAAAAACACTTATATGACAAATCAATATGTTCAGGGGTTGACATACAAAAAATATTATAGTAATATTAAATTGTTTATTGGGTACATTCATGTGTGACTATTAAGGCTAATTTTTTTTATTATTATGGGAGGTAAATTATGAAAAGAAGATTATTTGTAATGTTTCTAGCACTTGTTGTTATTATGGTATTAACGGCATGCAGCGATCAAACCCCCGGAACAGCCGGTTCAGACATGACCAGTGACAATGCGGGTTCCGTAGATTCAGGTTCATCCGGTGGCAAACCTCAAGTAAAAATTACATACTTTAATACGTCGGCTGAAGTGAATACGATGTTTGAGGACATGTTCAAAAGGTATAACGAGCTTTTTCCCAATGTAATAATTGAGTTGATACCAACAGGCATTGGCGAAGGACAGCAAGAGAAGCTGCAATCGCTTTATGCGTCAGGAAACGCACCAACATTTATGAATGTCGATCCTGCCAACGTCATAGAATATGAGGACCATCTTCTGGAATTTACTGAGGAAAATGCGTCCTGGCTGAGTCTGGCCAGTGATGGAGCTGTTGATGGAGGAACATTTGGAGGAAAAGTTCTTGGAGCTCCGTGGAGTGTACAGGGTTACGCCTTGCTTTACAACAAAAGAGTCGTCAATGAAATATATGGAGAAGGAAAATTTGATCCGACAACTATTAATACAAGAGACGCTTTAAAAGCCTTTCTTGAAAAGTGTGAAGCCGCAGGTGTACCCGCAACCATGCTGCATGGTGCAAACTGGTCCTTGGGTGGCCATTATCTCACCCTTACATATGCCGTGCAGGGACCAAATACTTCAGACGGTACAGGTTTTATCGACAAATTAAAAGCCGGAACAGCAAAAATTGAAGACAGCCCAATATTTCAAGGTTATATTGATACGCTGGACATACTTGCAAAACACAACTACAACAAAGCAGATCCCCTGGTAGGAGATTTTAATAAGGATATTCAGGCTTTTGGAGAAGGGAAATGCGCAACTTTCTTTATGGGTGACTGGTCGTGGACTACAATGGTAACATTGGAGAATGTAGATCAGGAGTATGGCTTTATACCTGTGCCATGGAGCAACAACCCGGAAGATTACGGCAATACGGAGGTTGTAATGGTATTACCTAAGTTCCAGTGTATAAATAAATCACAGAGCACACCGGAACAGCAACAGGCTGCATTAGATGCTTTGAGATGGATGCTTACGGAACCGGAAGGCCAGCAGTTTTTTATAGACGCCGGATTCTTCATGCCTTACAAAAATGTTAGGGATGATGTAGTATATAATTCAATGACATCTTCCATATCTGATTATGCACAAAGAGGTAAAACCATCAATTTAGGATGCTTCTCATACATATCGGGAGATGCGTGGACCGAAACAGGTAATCTGATGCTTAAATATCTTGCGGGGGCAATAGACAGAAATGAGCTTGCGCAAGGGATTAATAATTATTGGCAATCCGTTAAATAAATGATTTAATATTTATATGTTAGTAAGAACGGATAACGGGATATTATTAAGCCGTTATCCGTTCCATTGAATTGGGGTTATTATAAATGAATATCAGAAATAAACTGCTGACTAACATAGGAAATTTTGTTGTATTTTTAGGGCCTTGCCTTATTGCATTTACATGTATTTTACTTATACCGCTTTTTTATGGTTTATATTTAACCTTTACCGATTATAGTCCAATAAGTACAACATTTGATTTTGTGGGCTTCAGTAATTTTCGGGAAGTCTTTAGTGATAAGGAGTTTTGGCAGCAGTTTGTAAAAACGCTTGGTTATGTATTCTACTCGGCCATATTTTGTAATATAACAGCCTTTATACTGGCATATCTGCTTGCCGGTAATATCAAAGCACAGAACTTTCTCAGGGCCGGATTTTTTACTCCAAACTTAATTGGAGGTATTGTGCTGGGGTATATTTGGAAGTTTATTTTTGCAAATGTGATTACTACAGTTGGAGATATTCTTGATTATCAACCTTTAAAAACCTCGTTTCTAACACACCCCGACAGGGCAATAGTTGCAATGATCATTGTGACTGTGTGGCAATATTCCGGTTACCTGATGACAATATATATAGCAGGCTTTGTTGGTATACCAAAAGATATTCAGGAGGCTTCTGAAATTGACGGTGCTACGGGAATAAAGAAGCTCTTTTCAATAACAATACCACTCATGGTTCCATCATTTATAATATGTTTTTTTATCATCATATCAAGGGGGTTTATGACATATGACCTTAATCTTGCTCTGACAAATGGGCAACCATATGGTTCTACCCGACTGGCAGCCATGCATATATACCAAAAAGCCTTTCAGGCAAATGAATATGGAATTGGGCAGGCAGAGGCTATCATATTTTTCATCACTGTCGCAATTGCCGCTGTTTCCCAAGTTCTCCTGACTAAGAAGTTTGAGGTGGAAGCATAATGAGAGAGCGCGCGAGTATATTTACATATATCAAATATATCTTAATATGCGTTTTATTGATTCTGTTTATGGTGCCGTTTTATTTAATGGTAATCAATTCATTTAAAACTACACAGCAGTTTGTTAATGATCCTTTTTCGCTGCCTGTACTTGAAAAACTTAGTTTTGTAAATTATATCAGTGCGTATGAAAAAATGAATTTTAATAAAGCAATTTTAAACAGTGCAATAATTACAAGTATTAGTGTTTCTTTAATATTGCTCACTTCCTCCATGGCTGCATATTTTCTTGTGAGGCATAAATGGAAGATTAACAGAGTAATATTTGCAACATTGGTCGCATCCATGATAGTACCTTTTCAGGCTATCATGATACCACTTGTAAGTATTTATGGAAATATGAATTTAATGAACAACAAATGGATTTTAATCTTTATGTATATGGGATTTGGCCAGGGTTTTGCTGTTTTCATTTTTCATGGATTTATAAAAAATGTTCCGCTGGAAATGGAAGAATCTGCCTTGATCGATGGTTGCAACAAAATACAGTCGTTTTTTCAAATTGTATTTCCTTTGTTAAAACCTGTACTGGTAACAGTACTAATTTTGGATGTATTGTGGATTTGGAATGACTATTTACTTCCAAGTCTTGTTTTAATATCTCCATCTGAAAGAACACTGCCATTATCGGCATACAGCTTTTTTAACACATACAGTGTTGATTATGCACCATTAATGGCTGGTATTGTATTAACAATAATTCCTGTTCTAGCCGTGTATTTATTTTCACAGAAGCATATTATTCATGGCGTTGTTCAGGGGGCAATAAAATAGCATCAGCCATTTTACAAATCGATATAGCTAATCCATACAAAAAACGCAGTTGCTTCAAATTGTGCAGCTTCTCTATACAATACCCACGCCTATACACTTGTAAAAAATGTTACAAAAATATAGAATATTGGTATAAAGAAATGGGTAACATTTATAATTCCTATGGGAAGGATGATAGTATGGATAAA
>JAAYPY010000180.1 GCA_012519555.1 Tissierellia bacterium
ATTGGTAAGGAAGCGCTTAACAAACAATGGTCAGAAGGCTTGAAGAGAAAATTAGCCGGGTTTGAACTTATTGGAAGAGGTATTGCAAGGGAAGGGATGGAAATTCAAAAAGATGGTGCAAGAATAGGACATGTAACAACGGGATATATGAGTCCAACTCTTAAGAAAACCATAGGTAATGCGTTATTAGCTGCTGAACTTACGGATATTGGTACTGAAATTGATGTAATAATCAGGAATAAGCCCGTAAAAGCTAAGGTAATCAGCAAAAAATTTCTTAAGAAAAAATAAGAAGCCGTAAATATAAAAAATATGAAGGAGGATTCAAAATGAAAGTTTTAAAAGGATTATATTATTCAATTAACCATGAATGGGTTAAGGTTGAAGGTGAAGAGGCTTTTGTAGGTATTACTGATTACGCGCAAGAGCATTTAGGAGATATCGTTTATGTAGAACTTCCGGAAGTAGATGACGAGTTTGAAAGGGAAGACTCCTTTTCAGTTGTTGAATCTGTAAAGGCTGCATCAGATGTTTATCTTCCGGTAAGCGGTAAAGTGCTTGCTGTCAACGAAGCCTTAGAAGATGAACCGGCTCTCTTAAATACTGATGCATATGAAAACTGGATTGTTAAAATATCCTTAAATGATAAAGCAGAATTAGATGAATTAATGACTAGTGAGGAATATGAAAAATTCTTAACAGAGGAGGCTTAATATGTATCCATACATACCAAATACTCCTCAGGACGAACAAGAAATGCTGCAAGCAATTGGCTTAGATTCCATAGAGCAATTGTTTGAAGACATATCGGAACAAGTTCATTTGACTAAACCTTTAAATATCCCTGCTTCAAAGAGTGAATTGGAAGTAAGCCGCTATCTTAAAAGCTTAGCTGATAAAAACTGCTCCGTAAGCCAATTGACATGTTTTTTAGGTGCAGGTGCATATGATCACTATATTCCGTCAGTGATAGATGCAATTATTCAAAGAAGTGAGTTTTATACTTCCTATACGCCTTATCAGCCGGAAATAAGTCAAGGAACTTTACAATATATCTTTGAATACCAAACATTAATCAGCAATCTGACAGGTATGGATTTAGCAAATGCCTCCCTTTATGACGGCGGTACTGCCATAACGGAAGCTGCCTTAATGGCATGTGCTTATTCAAGAAAAGGTGAGATAATAGTTTCCACCGGTGTGAATCCTGAGGCCAGACAAATACTTAAAACATATGCTCATGCACAGAATTTAAAGGTTATAGAGGTTGAAACAAAGGACGGGGTTACTGATGCAGCAATGCTTAAGGAACTTATAAATGATGAAACAGCAGCTGTTATTGTACAAAATCCTAATTTCTTCGGTCTGCTTGAAGACTTAAAAGGTTTGGGAGAAATAGCACATAAGGGCAAGAAGGTCAGCATGATAGCATCAGTTGAGCCAATATCCTTGGCCTTGCTTAAGAAACCGGGTGAATTAGACGTAGATATCGTTGTCGGTGAAGGGCAACCCCTTGGAATACCGCTGCAATTTGGAGGGCCTTATTTAGGCTTCATGGCAGTCAAGAAGGATTATATGAGAAAGCTTCCCGGCAGAATTGTCGGAGAAACCACTGATTTAGATGGTAAGAGAGCTTATGTATTAACGCTGTCAGCCAGAGAGCAGCACATAAGAAGAGAAAAAGCCACTTCAAATATTTGCTCCAACCAAGGGCTGAATGCATTAGCTGCAACTGTTTATATGGTTACCATGGGCAAGGAAGGATTAAAGGAAGTTGCCAACCAATGTGTTCAAAAAGCTCACTATGCTTTCAATGAGCTTACTCAATCAGGCAAATACAAACCTCTGTTTGACAAACCCTTCTTCATGGAATTTGCTTTAACATCTGATGTAAGCGTTGATAAAATAAACAAGGCTCTATTGGAAGAGAAAATAATCGGCGGCTATGACCTTGGTAAGGATTATCCTCAGTACAAGAATGCTGCTCTATATGCAGTTACCGAAAAAAGAACCAAAGAAGATATTAATAAATTAAGAAGAGTCTTGGAGGGGGTTAAATAATGAAAGATTATAATAAGTTAATATTTGAATTATCAAAACCTGGCAGAAAAGCTTACAGCCTTCCGGCTCTTGATGTTGAAGAAAAAGCATTAAACAGCCTTATTCCGGCTGAATTCCTGACTGATAAAGGGCTAAATTTCCCGGAGGTAAGCGAAGTTGATGTTATAAGACATTATACAAACCTTTCAAATAAAAACTATGGACTGGATAAGGGCTTTTATCCTTTAGGCTCTTGTACCATGAAGTACAATCCTAAGATAAATGAAGATGTTGCCAGATATGATGGTTTTGCAAATCTTCATCCCTTACAAGCAGAAGCTTGTATTCAAGGCTCACTGCAAGTAATGTATGAACTAGAAAAGTCCCTTTGTGAAATAGCCGGAATGGATAGGTTTACACTCCACCCTGCAGCCGGAGCCCATGGTGAAATTACAGGTATCATGTTAATTAAGGCATACCATGATAAGAAAGGTGATTTCAAGAGAAACAAAATAATTGTTCCGGATTCGGCTCATGGTACCAACCCGGCAACTGCAGCAATGGCAGGATACTCAATAGTTGAAATCAAATCCACCGAAAATGGTCTTGTTGACTTGGAAGCCCTTAGGGAAGCAGCAGGCGAAGATACAGCAGGCTTAATGCTTACAAATCCTAATACCTTGGGGCTTTATGACAGAGGAGTGAAGGAAATAGCCAAGATCGTCCATGACGCAGGCGGACTTCTTTACTATGACGGAGCTAATATGAATGCTGTCATGGGTCATGCAAGGCCGGGCGACATGGGATTTGATACGGTTCACTACAACCTTCACAAAACATTCTCAACCCCTCATGGAGGAGGAGGCCCGGGTTCAGGTCCCGTAGGATGTAAGGACATATTGGCTGAATTCTTGCCGGTGCCCTTGGTAGAAAAAAGAGAGGATGGTACATATTTCTTAGATTACGATGTGCCAAACTCAATAGGCAAGGTTAAAGATTTTTACGGACACTTTGGAGTATTCTTAAAAGCATATACCTATATATTAATGATGGGTAATGACGGCCTTAAAAAAGCCTCGGAAATGGCTGTCTTAAATACCAACTATATTAAGGAAAAGCTTAAAGATTACTACCACTTGCCAATAGATACCTTGGTTAAACACGAAGTTGTATTCGGCGGATTAAAGGATAAGTCCGGTGGTGTTACCACCTTGGATATTGCCAAGAGACTTTTAGACTATGGATATCATCCGCCTACGGTTTACTTCCCCTTAATAATTGAGCAGGCACTGATGATTGAGCCTACAGAAACTGAAAGCAAAGAAACAATCGATGGTTTTATAGATGCTATGATTGCTATTGCTGAGGAAGCAAGTTCAAATCCGGAAATGTTAAAAACTGCCCCCCATAATACTCTGGTAAGAAGACCTGATGAAACAAAGGCAGCAAGAAATCCGGTAGTTAAATACGAAGGGTAGAATATGAGTAAAAGAATAGCTATAATAGGCGCAGGTCCGGGCGGTTACGTTGCTGCGATAAGAGCAGCTCAATTAGGTGCGGATGTATACTTGATAGAAAATAGAGAAATAGGGGGTACGTGCCTTAACAGAGGCTGTATCCCCACTAAGACATATTTCAGAATTGCCGAAATAATGTCATCTTTAAAAAGAGCAAATGAGTTCGGAATACGAGTAGATAGATATAAATTGGACGGAAAAGCCCTGCAGGAGAGAAAACAAACTATTGTAAACACTCTTGTAACGGGGATTGAAAAATTGATATCATCTTACAAGAATATAGAATTCATAGCCGGAACTGCAGCCCTAAAAGACAAAAATACCGTAACAGTTGAATTAAATGACGGTGGAAAAAGAGAGTTAACAGCTGACAACATAATTATTGCTACGGGCTCATACCCTCAAATGACCGAAACTAAAGGTGTAGACTTGGAAGGAGTTATTACATCAGATGAGCTCCTTAATCTTGACCATATACCGGAAACTCTGATAGTAGTCGGAGGCGGGGTTATAGGACTTGAATTTGCAAGTATTTATAAGGAATTAGGCTCTCATGTCATCCTTCTTGCTTCCAGAATCCTAAAAGATTCAGATAAGGAAATAGGGAAAAGACTTACTCCCATGCTAAAGAAACAAGGAATTGAAACATATGTAGATATCAGGGCAAAAGAAATAACAAGGGAAGACGGTAAGCTGAAAGTCTTGGCCAAATATAAAGAAAAAGACGAAGAAATAGAAGTAAGGGGTGACTATGTCCTCATTGCTTCCGGTAGAGGACCTCTGACAGAGGGACTCAACCTTGAAGGTGTGGGTATAGAATCAGCCAAAAAAGGTATTATCGTAAACGATGATTTTGAAACTAGCCTAGAAGGAATTTATGCAATAGGTGATGTTAACTCCAAGGGCATTCAATTGGCTCATGTAGCCAGCGCACAAGGAGAATACGTAGTTGAGAAGATAATGGGCCTTAATCCCGATATAGTTTTAGAGCATTTCCCCTCCTGCGTCTTTACAATGAATGAAGTAGCCCAAGTAGGATTTACCGAAGAGGAGCTTAAAGAAAAGGGTATTGAATATAAAATCAGCAAATTTATGTTCTCGGCTAACGGTAAAGCACTATCCTTAGGTGAGCCTGAAGGAATCATCAAAATACTTGCAGGAAAAGATGACAACAAAATCTTAGGAGTCCACATATTAGGTCCTCATGCAAATGACTTGATTCATGAAGGAGCCTTGGCAATTGCCAACAATATGGATGCAGCAGCCATAACAAGAACCATACATGCTCACCCTACACTCTCAGAGGCAGTGCATGAAGCAGCATTAGGACTGAATGACGGAGCTATTCACCTGGCACCAAAGAAAAAAAGAAAATAAAATATTAATCGACATATAAATTATCATATGTTATTATAAATAATATTCAGAGTAGACAAGATGCGTTAAGTGTTGAGGGATGGGATGTCGCCCTTAAACGAAAGACTTATGTCTGCGGTATCTTGTCGCTTCCGCTGTATTTGAGAAACTTATGTTACTCCTATATTGTGCGGAGGTATTGCTTTGCTCAATAAGGAGGAAAATATGAGTAGTAATACTGAGCCACAAAAATTCACGTCTTTAACCATTGTTAGGGCAGGGCTCTTTATATCAATGAGCTTAGTGTTAAAAGTAATGTTCGAAGTATATATTCCTTTGGCAGGAATTCCCGCACTTAGGATAAACTTCGCCAACATTCCCCTGATGCTTTCAGGCATAGTTTTAGGTCCCTTCGCGGGATTTTTGACCGGAGCAGCAGCAGATATAATCAATTTTATCGCAAAGCCGGGAGGTCCCTTTTTCCCGGGATTTACATTAGTCAGCGGATTATGCGGGTTCATTCCGGGAATTATTTTCAAATATTTAAAAAGAGATATAAATTATAACTTGTTAAATACAATTTTTATCTCTTTCCTGTCTGTGGGTTTTGTTTTGGTCTTTATACAAAACGGTTTGTTGACATTTGACAAGGGTATTCTTTATGATGGAAAGCCCTTAAACCCTTTATATGCAGCGGGGTTTTTTGCTCTTGTGGCAATTTACCTTATAATACCCATTAAGATATCATCCGGGTCAAAGGACCTCAGTATGAATAAAATAGTTTTTGCAATAAGCGTAACCCAGCTGATTACTTCAATAATTTTGAACACTTACTTTTTATATGTTTTATACGGCATAGGAATAATGATTACCCTGCCGGCCAGAATCTTGACAAACTTCTTTATGATACCCCTTTATTCAATAATTATAGGTGCCATATTGAATTCACTTAAAGGAAGACTTAATAAAATTTAAATATGGCAGAAACATTTCGTTTCTGCCATATATTTTATTATCAGTTTAACAATCTATATTTCAACAACAGTACCCAAGCCTTTTTTTAGAGCCAGGTCTATTGCAATCTTTCCCGTTACTATATCCAATAGAGCTAAACCTGTAGCATCAAAAATTGTAATACCATCATCGGATATCCTGCCCTGCTTTTTGCCTGACAATACCTCACCTAACTCACCTGTGACAGATTCTTTTGTAACAATGCCCATTTTGCATGGTATCTCCATTTCCCCAAAACTGATGCATTGTTTAATGTCATCGGCAAAAACCCTTGCTTCTCTGAATAAATCCGGATCAATTTCTTCCTTGCCTGCCATGTCAGCCCCAATGCAGCTAAAATGCGTTCCGGCTTTTACCCATTCTTTCTTTATAATGGGTGAAGTGGCTCTGGTTATTGTTATTACTGCATCCGTATCACTCAAAACACCGGGTAAATCATCTGCCGGGCTGAAGCTGATACTGTCTCTTACCTTAATCTTTAGCTCATCAGCCAATCTGCTGACGATTTGATCGGTAAAATTACAAGCATTGTCATAAGAGAGGGGATCAAGAATCCTCACATTTTCTATTTGAGGCATGGCAAGCAGGGTTGCAGCTAACATGTAAAATGCCTGCCGTCCGGCACCGACCAAGAGCAGATTCTTGGAATCCTTACGTGCAAGTGCCTTTATTCCTAATGCCGCAGCTGCTCCGGTGCGCATGCTTGTAATATATGATGCGTCCATAACGCCTAAAGGCAGACCGGTTTTAGAATCAAAGATAAGCAATAAGCCGCTAAAGCTTGGAATTCCTTTTTCTGTATTCAAGGGGAAGTTGTTGAGCATTTTTGCACCATGCAGTTTTTCCCCCATTACATAACCGCTTCGTATGTCCATAGCTGCCTTTTCTTCTTCAAAGTGATATTCTATTGAAGGCCATACAGCTGTTCTTCCCTCAGATTTTTGAATATATGCCTTTTTAACTCCTTCTATAACCTTGTCCAACTCCAAAACCTTTTTTATATCTGATTGACTCAGTGTGATTATTTTCATGTAAAAGTCTTCCTTTCACTTTGTATAAAAATTCTCAGTGCTTAAGGGCTTTACCCTGAGCAGCTAATTCTTCAATATAATCATCAATAAGCTTCATACCTTCTTCAAGCTCGGCGGCATGTGAAAGAGACAAACGGAAGGTACGGGGTATAAAGAAACAATCACCGTGGCATACCAAAACTCCCTTTTGGTCAAGCAAGTCATCACAGAATTTTTCCGCATCAACATCCAAGTCGTAGTGAATCAGATAAGTAGTGCCGTATGCATCCGCATACTGGTGCAGGTATTTATGTCCTTCCAGCCATTTATCAACCTTTGCCTTGTTTTCATTAACGATTTTCCTGCTCCTTGCAAG